>JBLNAY010000352.1:0-18151 GCA_050259715.1 Candidatus Dadabacteria bacterium | reverse complement strand
ATAGAACTCCTTTTTGGCCCCGTGTACGCCGTACTGGTCCTTGCCTTTGCCCTGGGCACCTGGATGTCATCAGGTGGAAGGCGCAGCCTGCAATTAGCCGCATCGGCGCTGGTGGTCTTCGCCTTAATTAACCAGGTAAACCTTGCCTATTTCCCCCTTCATATGCGCGGCGCCGAACATACCGCCACCGATACCATGCATGTAATCTTCACGGCGGTCACGGGATTGCTCATGCTACTGGTTGTGTTCTTTGGAGCCATACACTACGGCACCCACTTCCGCCTGTATTCAACCATTACAGTGATCCTCCTTCTTGTTTTTGGATCCCTCGCCGGCATTGATGGCCCGAAACTCCATACCAACGAGCCTACACCATGGATGGGTATTGCGGAAAGAATAAATGTATATGCCTACATGCTATGGGTGATTGTTTTTGCTGTTCGCCTCTTCCGGCGCGGAAAGAGGTCGGTGGTTATCGAGCAGCCCCTTGCCACGGTAGTAAACAACTAAGCTACCCGGCAAACAGCTAATCCAATTTTGAAATATCTTCAAGGCCTTATAAGGATATTCCATGTCAAAAAGAACCGACTATATAAGCTGGGATGAGTACTTTATGGGCGTGGCGCTGTTGAGTGGCCGCCGCAGCAAAGACCCCAACACACAGGTAGGTGCCTGCATTGTTAACCCGCAGAACAAAATAGTGGGAGCGGGGTATAACGGCCTGCCCCTAGGGTGCAGTGATGAAAACTTCCCCTGGGAGAAGACCGGCGGGTTCCTGGAAACCAAATATCCCTATGTGTGCCATGCAGAACTGAACGCTATCCTGAACAACATTGGAATGGACCTTACGGGATGCCGCATTTATACGGCCCTCTTCCCCTGCAACGAATGCAGCAAGGCCATCATCCAGTCGGGCATCAGGGAAGTGATTTATCTAAGCGACAAATACGACGGCAGCGACGTGTCTATAGCCAGTAAAAAGATGCTGGACACCTCGGGGGTTTCTTACAGGAAAGTGGAAGTGAAAAGAGCAGGGATTGAATTGTCGTTCGATGAAAAAAACGTGTAAACAGCTGCTGATATACTCCTGGATTTTAACGGTGCACTCAGCATAATTTATTGTAAATCTGTAAGTAATAATTAACCTCCGATAGTTTAGTAGAGAACTGTTGCTTATTTTTAATGCCGAACAAGATGCCCCCGGAAAGCAAACAACAGCTGATGCAGGAAAAATTTCTCCAGGTAGACGAGGAAAGCTACCGGATACTGGTAGAGAGTGTAAAGGATTATGCTATCATCATGCTGGATCCCGAAGGCTATATCGTTAGCTGGAATTATGGTGCGGAGCGGATAAAAGGGTATAAAGCGGACGAGATTATCGGTAAACATTTTTCCATTTTTTACACAGAAGAAAGTATACAGGCTAAAGAGCCCGAATTAAACCTGCAAATGGCATTCAAACGCGAGCGTCTTGAGATGGAAGGCTGGCGCGTAAAAAAAGACGGCACCCGCTTTTGGGCAGATGTTGTATTTACCAAATTAAAAGACCATACCGGCCAGTTTATAGGATTCGGCAAAGTGACACAGGACCTTACCCGCAGAAAGCTTGCCGAACAGGAGATCCAGCGGTTAAATGAAGAACTCGAAAGCAAGCTGCAACAAAGGGAGTCGGAGGTGCTGGCATACCGGCATGCGCTGGATGAAGCAGCCATTGTGGCTATAACCGATCAGAGAGGGATCATCCAGCACGTAAATGATAATTTCTGCCGTATTTCTAAATATTCAAGAGAGGAGCTAATAGGAAAGGATCACCGGATCATTAACTCGGGCTACCATCCCCCGGAGTTCATACGTAACCTGTGGGCCACCATTACCAGGGGTAAGATCTGGAGAGGAGAGATCCGCAACAGGGCGAAAGACGGCACCTACTATTGGGTGGATACAACCATTGTACCTTTCCTCGACGAAAACGGTAAGCCATACCAGTATGTGGTTATACGCAGTGACATAAGCTCGCGCAAACAGGCGGAAGAACAGCTATTCCGGATAAATGAAGAACTGGAACTGAAGGTAAGGGAACGCACTCTTGAACTTACCGATGCACTGGAAAAGGAAAAGGAACTAAATGAAATGAAAAGCCGCTTTGTGTCAATGGCGTCTCACGAGTTCCGCACACCCCTGAGTGCCATCTTATCAAGTATCTCGCTGGTTGATCACTACATTTCGGAGGAACATGCCACCAAAAGGCGGAAGCATATTGAAAGGATCAAATCTTCTGTTCGCAACCTCACTAACATCCTCGATGATTTCCTCTCATTGGAAAAGCTGGAGGAAGGAAGGGTAGATACTCACTTCGACGAGTTCAACCTGGAGGAATTAACGCAAGACGTAGTGGAAGAGGTCGAGGGCCTCTCGAAAAAGAAACACCAAAAGATACACCTGGCGTTTCCCAAAGATTCCCTGGTAACCCAGGACAAAAAAATTCTGCGAAATGTCTTGCTTAACCTTCTTTCCAATGCCATCAAATATTCAGGTGAAGAAAAGGAGATCAGGATTACGGGTGAGCTGGAAGGTGAGCTGGCAAGGATCTCTGTTGAGGACCAGGGTATAGGTATCCCGCAGGAGGCACAAAAGCTACTATTCTCCAAATTTTACAGGGCTGCCAATGCCATTAATATACAGGGCACAGGGCTAGGTCTTCATATAGTGAAAAGATACTTAGACCTGGTAAAGGGCAACATAACATTTAAAAGCATTGAGAACGAGGGTACTACCTTTTCTATTTCCTTTCCGAAGGATGGCCGTTGATTTTGTTTCAATGATAGCGGGTGCTTATACCATTAGCCTTTGCTTCCGTTAAAAAATTCATTAATCTTTTCAATCAGTATTTGTAATGATAAAACTCATAGTTCTCTAAGTGCAGTAAGGATAGATTTGCGACAGGATGAAAAGAATACTCATAATTGAAGATGATGATGCGGTAAGGGAAAACACAGCAGAACTGCTGGATGTTAATAATTATGATGTGGTAACTGCAAGCAACGGAACGACAGGGTTCGAACTGGCAAAACGGAATCGCCCCGACCTGATACTTTGCGATATGATGATGCCGGAAACCGATGGTCGCACTTTCCTCAAACTGGCTAAAGATGACGGCGACATCAAAGATGTTCCCGTTATATTCTTTTCTGCAGGCACCCTGCCGGTTAAAGATCAAAACGTTCTGATAAAGGAAGCAGATGGTTTCCTGAAAAAGCCCTTCCTTGAAGAAGACCTCTTACGTATAGTTCGCACCGTATTAGAGCATAAACACGTGCTGCCGGATTCCACCGAAGCGGTTTAATAAATCACAGGCAGGCTATACCCTATTCTTTTTTTGCTATAAGCTTTCTGTTGAATCCCTGCAAAGTATTTTTTTAATATTAGAGCAGATCTTCTTAAATTAATGCTTCCCCTTAACCATACCAATGATCAGGACACCCGACCAGAAGCTACGTGTTTTCATAAGCTCCACCATTCAGGAACTGGCGGAGGAAAGAAGAATAGCCCGGGAAGCGATTACCCGCCTGCGCCTCATTCCTGTTCTTTTCGAGATGGGAGCACGTCCCCATCCTCCACGTGATTTATACAGGGCTTACCTGGAGCAAAGCCAGGTGTTTATTGGCATTTACTGGAACAGCTATGGATGGATTGCTCCCGGTACCGATATTTCGGGAATTGAGGACGAGTTTAATTTATCGAAAGACAAACCGCGGCTTGTGTATGTGAAAGAGGCCGCGGAACGGCAGCCACGATTACAACAACTGCTTCAGAAAATACAGGATACCGAGTCGGTATGTTACCAGAAATTCAGTTCGCCGGAAGAACTGCAGGAGCTAATGGAAAATGACCTTGCTCTCCTGCTGTCGGAACGGTTCCATGAAGAGACTAAACTTATTGCTGCCGTAGAAAAACAGGTGAACGATCACATCCCTTTTACAAGAAGTAGAATAATCGGGCGGGAAGAAGAACTGCATTCGTTACAGGCTATGCTTTCTTTGCCGGAAGTGGGGTTGATTACCATAACAGGTGCGGGAGGAACGGGCAAAACGCGTTTGTCTGTGCAACTACTCCATGAAGTGAAGGCGGCCTTTCCCGATGGAGTATATTTTATTCCATTAGCCTCCACCAGTGATCCTTCTTTGGTGCCCTCCATGATTGCCCACGAACTGGGCTTAGCCGATAGCGGGCGGCAATCTATCGAAGAGACGCTTTTGGAATATTTGTATGATAAAAAGCTCCTGCTGTTACTGGATAATTTCGAGCAGATCGCCGATGCCTCTTTGTTATTATGCAGGATATTAGAGCAGTGCCCACTGGTGAAACTGGTGGTGACCAGCCGCACCCCATTACACCTGAGGGAGGAGAATGTATTTCCATTATCACCGTTGGCCAATGCAGGGGAAACAACGGCTACCGAAAAACTACAGGAGTTTCCTGCCATACAATTGTTTATTCAAAGAGCTAAAGAAATCAATCCCGCTTTGGTAACAGACGAAAAGAACCTGCTGGCCATAGCAGCCATATGTAAAAAGCTTGACGGTCTTCCCCTTGCCATAGAGCTGGCGGCATCAAGGACAAAACTCTTCCCTCCACCACTGTTATTATCAAGAATGGGAAAGACGCTGGATATCCTGGCACATGGCCCTAAAGACATGCCGCAACGTCACCAGACCATCAGGGCTACCATTGACTGGAGTTATAATCTGCTGGATGAGCAAACCCAAAAGTTTTTCAGGAGGCTATCTGTGTTCGCCGGCAACTGGACAGCCGATGCTGCCGAAGCAATAATTAATCTCTCACAGCCCGGGGTAGACGTAATGGAAGCCACTGAAAGGCTGATTGACCTGGGGTTGCTGAAGACGTATACCACCGAATCGGAATCGGGTGAAATAGATATCCGCTTCCGGATGCTGCAGGTGATTAAAGAGTATGCGTACGAGATGCTGGGAGGCAGCCCGGAAGAATTGAAAGAAGCAGAAAAAGCGCATGCCGCCTATTATGTTCAGAAAGCTAATGAGTGGTATGATGCTTACTGGAATGCCGCCGACATACGCATGAATAATGACTTCGACCGGGAGTATGACAACCTGCGACTGGCCTTTAAGCATCTGCTGAAAACTTCCGACCGGAACAGGTGCTGGCAGCTCATAGGCACCCTGCCTGATTTCTGGTTGAGAAGCGGCGGGTATGCGGAAGCATTTGAATGGATACGCCTTGCAGGGGTGAATACAGGCAGTGAAGAAACCGGTGACTTTGCTGATGTTATTGATTCGGCCTACCGTGCGCGTGCTTACCTCTGTGCAGGTATACTACATTACTTTGCCGGGCATTATAGCCTTTCCATTTCTAACACCAGGACGGCGGTTGACATTTATAAAAGCATTCCTGATGAAAGAGGAGAGGGCCGGTCAAAGGCTTATCTCGGGCTGGCCAGCCTCAATGCCGGTAACCTCAATGCCATAGTTTATCTGACTGAAGCTATTGAGTCAGGGCGTAAAAACAATGACCTGTTCACTTTTGTGGGCGCCTGTTCTTTTCTTACGGAAGTTTACATTGCTACCGGGCAATATAATAAAGCCGCGGAGTTGTTGCAGCAAACGGAGAAGACCTCTAAAGAAAAAGGTAGCTTTCTTTCACAAGGGATGGTATCTATTCAGAAGGGTAATTTAAATTATCAAATGGACAAGCCTGGAGAGGCCATAGAAGATTTTAGCAGAAGCATAGAACAATTCGCACGGGCAGGGTTTGATGCCGTGAACGGGTGGTCTTACATCAACATGGGCATTTGCCTTATTGAAACAGGGAAAGTATTGGAAGCAAGGGAATATCTCGAAACAGGTTTACAGAATGGAAGGAAACGCGGAGAAAAGATTATGCAGCTGATGTCCCTGCTGGGATTTGCAAGACTATATGCAGCAAACAACGAAATGGCTAAAGCGATAAAAATTTATTCTGCCGTAAATGAACTGAAGGAAACGGTAGAGGGGTATAACACATGGAGCACGAATAAAAAAACCTATGACCTTGTATCGCATTCTCTTTGTGAGGCCTTAAGCGATCTTTCATTTACCGGCGATGTTGAAGAGGGCAGGCTTTTGAGTTTTGAACAGTTGATAGCTATAGTTACAAGGGGAAATGAGGTGGCTGTTTCAACAATCATTTAATTGTTTTCTAACTTTTTCCCTGATGGAGAATTCATCCCGGGGTTGCCGTATTCGCACTGGTATTTTTAACAAACAAAGCAGGTTTTAGCGCCAAATTCTACGCTTAGTTAAGGACTCTCTAATTCAAAAGATTGAAAGCAGAAATCGAAGATTCGATGACACCAAAACACAATAATAGATCTATCATCAATACAGCGCCTGCAGCATCTCACACCTGCAGCCGGTTGAATAATTAATAGCCTGTGAAGTGAAACTTCCGTATTACGAGAAAGGTTGAACAAATAGTGAATCATTGCTATTGTAAAGGCTGACAGTTGTGCGTGGACCCGGAAGGTCTGCGGAGCTTAGGCCCTGCCTAGATTTTTTGCTCCAATTTTGCAGCAATGGCAAAAGTGGAATTAGTCTCTTTTTTGAATTCATATTCTATAAGTTCTCTCCTAACTTTTCCCCTTGATGGGAAAAGTTACAAAAGGATCAAGCGCGCATTAATGCTCCGCAATGCGTGCAGGCCAGCGCACAACAAGCAGTCTTTACTATGTATTGCATTCGCATAGTTAAAGTCCTTCTCTTCTAATCATTCTTTTCTTTATTATTCAGCCCTTCCTTTGATGACACACGCACTAAGGCTAAATACTGCAGGCGCTGTATTGCGCCTCTTAAACTAAAGTCTTCACAACAAAGCAAGTGGCGCAATAAGGCGCTGATACATTCTTCAAGATTTTGGAGGTTCTCGCCATAATTTTTGAAGGAATAAGGAAAGTTTCAGCGCCTTATTCTGCGCATCGAGCGCCCATCGTTTAACACCCTCTTTACAGTTTTCTTCAGAATTGCTTCAGAATGCGATGGTAAGATTGCTGTCTAAACAAATTCATAACCATGACAGTAAAACAATCATTTGCAGCTGCACTGATTTTAGCCGCAACTTCCGTAGGAAGCATTTGGGGTTATGGTCAATTGCAGAAGAAAAATTTTACGCTGAGCGAAGCCTCCGACAAGATCTCCTTGTTTAAAAACGCAGACTATACGGGAACCCCGGCTCCTGACCCGGTGGTAAGTTTTGAAAATGCAGCACAGAAGGCCGTACCGGCAGTTGTGCATATAAAGACTTTAACAAAGGCAAAACAGGTGGGCAATATGCCCAACATGCAGGATAACCCTTTCAAAGATTTCTTCGGCCCCGGCTTTGAAGATATGTTTGGTGGACGTGGGCAAATGCAATCTCCGGAACAACGTGCCTCAGGTTCAGGTGTTATCATGACAGCTGATGGGTATATCGTAACCAATAACCATGTTGTGGATGGTGCTGATCAACTTAGTGTTACATTAAGCAACAACAAAACATTTAAAGGGCATGTAGTTGGTAAAGATCCAAGCAGTGATATCGCAGTAATAAAGATTGATGGCAATAATCTTCCCTTTTTAAGTTTTGCCAATTCTGATAATGTGCGCCTTGGCCAGGCCGTATTAGCAATTGGCTATCCCTTGAATCTTGATGTTACGGTGACATCTGGTATTGTGAGTGCAAAGTCCAGAAGCCTTGGTATCAATAGCCGGCAGAGCAAAACACCAATGGAAGCATTCATTCAAACTGATGCGGCCATTAATCCGGGTAACAGTGGTGGTGCCCTCGTAAACACCAATGGTGATCTCATCGGTATTAACAGTGCTATTGCTTCACCTACGGGTTCTTATGCAGGCTATGGCTATGCTATCCCCTCTAATATGGTGAACAAAGTGGCTACTGATATTATCCGTTACGGAAGTGCAAAGAGAGCTTACCTCGGTATCATGTTTGGCGGAGACCAGATGAGTGAAGAAGATAAAAAGAAGAATAATGTAAAAGACGGCGATGGTGTATACGTAATGGATGTAGCTCAGAATAGTGCCGCTTCTGCTGCAGGTATTCAGAAAGGTGATTTCATTACAAAAATCAATGGTGAATCCATTAACTCAGGTACCGAGATCATCGAAAAGGTTGGTGCTATGCGTCCCGGCGATAAGATGAACGTCAGCTATGTGCATAATGGAATTGAGAGAACAGCATCTGTTACCCTGAAAGGTGAATCAGGAACTTATGCGATGATGAAAGAACAGGCAGTAGAACAATTAGGCGCCTCATTAGAAACTCTTCCAAAACAGAAAGCTTCTCAACTGGGTATCCCGGGTGGTGTGGAAGTAAAGGATCTTGGCCAGGGAACACTTGCAGAGCAAACAAGAATCAGGGAAGGATTTATTATAACGGCTGTAAATAATCAAAAGGTGACCAGTGTTGATCAGTTGAAACAGGCATTGATGAATGCAGGAAGCAGTGCTATCATTGCAGGTATTTATCCCAGCAACCCTCAAAGAGAATATCAATACGCATTGAACGATTTACAATAAATGTTCATAGTTGATTGTTAGTTCTGGTTATAATGCCCCACTGCAAGGTGGGGCATTTGCATTTAATTCTATTGTTGGTTAATAAGACAGCCGGCGGGAATATTGCCACCTTCAGTATTTTTATGAATATGAAACTCCTGGTTATAGAAGATGAGAAGGCCCTGCAGGAATCCATCCAGGCTTATCTTGAGCAACAGGGTTTTGTATGTGAAGCAGTAAATGATTTCCCGTCCGGTTTACAGAAGGTACAGCAGTATGACTATGACTGTGTTGTTGTTGATATCAATCTCCGTAACGGCAGCGGGCTGGATATCGTTCGGGAATTAAAAGCAATAGAATCGAAATCAGGCATCATCATTATCTCGGCAAAGAATGCCCTTGAAGATAAACTGACAGGACTCGAATTAGGTTCTGATGATTATCTCACTAAGCCTTTTCACCTTTCAGAATTAAGCGCCCGTATACAGGCTATCATCAGGCGCCGCAATTTTGGAGGAAATAAGGCGATTGGTTTTAATGAGATCAGGTTAGAGCCGGAGGCCAAGAGAGTTAGTGTCAATAATAAGCCGGTGGAATTAACTGAAAAGGAATACCAGTTGCTGGAGTATTTTATTGCTAACCAGAGAAGGGTTTTAACCAAGGCTGCCATTGCCACCCACACGTGGGGTGATGAATATGAACAGGTGAGTAATTATGACTTTATCTACACCCATATTAAAAACCTAAGGAAAAAATTGATTGAAGCCGGTGCAGGAGATTATATAAAAACAGTACATGGTGTTGGATACAGGTTTACTGATAATTAACTCTGTACAATGAGATTATTAACTAAGACCACATTGTATTTTCTTGCTGCTATGATCCCCTTGCTCCTGCTCGGTGGATACCTGCTATTCTCCCAATTTAGTTCGCAGATAAACCAAAGGGTCGATAAAGAATTGGTTTATGAAGAAGTGCAGTGGATCCAATATATTGAAGCCACAACATTAGGAGGAGGAAATTTTATCCTGCGCTCACCCGACCTGCTGATCACACCCGTTGATAAACAACCCACACCGGATCCGGATATCAGGACAACCTTCGGCACGAAGGCAAGGGAAACCAAACAGATCCCGTTCCGGCAATTAGATCATGTGGTAGATATCAATGGCATTCCTTACGAGATCATCATTCGTAAGTCGCAGGAACAAAAACTCGCATTGGTTACCAACATTACTTATATGATGCTGCTGGTTTTTGTCGGGCTATTTATTGCCACCCTTCTATTCAACTGGATTATCAGTAAGCGGCTGTGGCAGCCCTTCAACAGCTCTCTCCAGAAGATCAGGAATTTAGAATTGCAAAAGTTGGATGCAGTACATTTTGAAAACACTGACACTAAAGAGTTCAATGAGTTAAATGCATCGCTCAATACAATGGCCCGCAGGATAGAAAGTGATTATGTGAACATGAAAGAATTCACCGAAAATGCCGCACACGAGATGCAGACACCTCTAGCTGTAGCACAAACCAAACTGGAACTCTTGCTACAGGATAGCACTTTGGGAGAATCCCAGGCACAAGCTATTGCACAGGCAACTACCGCTTTATCCAGATTAAGTAAACTGAATCAATCTCTTTTGTTATTGGCTAAGATTGAAAATCACCAGTTTGACAGTTCTGAAATCATAAGTCTTACTGAAGTAACAGAAAAATACCTTCGGCTTTTTGAAGAGATAACCAGGGATAAGAAGCTTTCCATTGAAAAAAATATGCACATCGACTTCAAAGTAAACCTGCACCCCTTTCTTGCCGACTCACTGGTAAGTAACCTGCTGGGTAACGCCATTAAATACAGTGATGAATACGGCCGGTTAACGATCCATTCAGGTGAAAATGAATTATGTATTTCGAATAGCAGCGCGCGCCCTGCAATAGAGCCGGAGCGTTTATTTAAACGCTTCAAAACCCCGGAGAACAGCTCTGAATCTTCAACAGGGTTGGGGTTGGCAATAGTGAAAAGAATTGTGGATGTGCACCATCTTGTCATCTCGTATCAGCATGAGGAGGACATTCATAAATTCTGTATCAGCAGGGGAAACAAAAACGGTTAGTCTTTCGTGACCAGGAAGTTAGACCTCTTTTTCACCTTCATACCCTTGCCATTGCTGTCCAGCACGGGGCTGAACTGCGGGGGTTCGTTGGTGATGCGGTTCTTTACTTCGGTGGTCAGCACTGCATTATCAGGGTCCGAAGTGATGTTACCAATAGTGGCTTTCCCATCAGGCTCAATCACGTATTCAACAGTGAAATAGTAAGTTTCTTTTTTGACTTTCTTAGATGGAAGAACTTCAGTTTTTAAGCTGTTGATAAGCGCCTCAGAATATTCTTTCCAGATTTTGCTGTTACTCTTTACTGGTGCTTTAACCTCTTCAGGCGCTGCAACCGGCGCTGCCGCTTCCTGTTTAGTCATCGTGTCCTTTTCAACCACTGCAGTAACGGGTATAGGGGTTGCCGTCGTTTCAATTGGATTAGCTTTAGCGGCAACCGGTATGGTAGCTATTGTGTCAACTTTAGGCGCTTCAGCGATTTTCTTTTGGAGGGAGTCAATCGACTTTGATTTATAATCATCCGTTTTCCTGATTACTGTATTGGAATCTACTTTCAATTTGCCACTATAGAGCAGATCTTTAAGTGTTTGTGCGTTCGCATTGGCAGCAACTAATATAAACAGGAAGAGTATTACATTTTTCATAAGTGCATCAGGCCGTTTTACTTCGCGGGTTTGTCATTGAAGTTAAAGATGTTGTTGTTAGCATCTTCTTAAGAATTCTGCTTCACGGGCGCTCCAATGCATACCGCTGGCCGCTCTCATAACGATAAATCCTGATTTATATTTTACCTGAACCGCAGAACTATCGAAGGTTCCACATGATTGAAGTTGTATTGGGCTCCGAACGAAATGGTTGTTGATTTGGGTTTGTGATTCTGAAAATAAGCATAGCGGTGGTAATTTCTAACCACCTGCAAGCCGGTGACATACCCCAGGCCCGCGCCGGCAACTACATCAGTAAGCCAGTGTGCATTTTGGGTGATACGGCTTAAACCAACCAGGGTGGCGGCGGTATAAGAAATTATAGGTATAAGGGGTTGATCCTTGTATTCCTGTGCAAACACCGTGGCAGCCGCAAAAACGGCAGTAGTGTGACCTGATGGGAAAGCACTGGTGTGATTTGCGTTTTTAAAAGCGAATGCCGGCCCGTGAAACCGGGGTGCCGGTTCCTGGTTGGTGCCATCCACATAATTTGGGCGCTCTTCCCCAGTGAGGTACTTCAGCAGGAATTGCATAGCTCCGGAGGCAAGGTAAGATTGACTAGCTAAAAGGACAGTGGTTTTCTCCTTGGGTTTATTAAAAACCCATCCATATAATCCCAAACCGATTAAAGTATAGGCTTCATACGTTCCTCCAAAATTCGTGATGCTTTGTGATACGTCCTTAAATTGTGTATTTCTCTCCATCAGGCCAGTAGCATACCGCTGCACAGGCTTATCTAAAAGGAATAGTGCCCCCTCAATTGCGGCAAATGCAGCTACCTTATGCCAGCTTTTTGTAGGGGTGTGAAATGGCCCTGTCACTTCCTGGATGAAATTAGTTCCGAGCAGGCTAAAATATACTGGCACATTAATTTTTGTCTGCTCATTATACATTGCCTCACTAACATTGAACAATTTACCGCCGGCGCTATCCGGACGACCCTTTAAACTGTCTAGCTTGTGGGCCAGGGAATCCGGTTGTTGAGCGTTGGTTACAATACTACAGCACGTAGTCATCAAAAAGAGGAACATTGGAATTCTATACACAGAATAATTTTCCTGCTTTATTGCAATTGTTAAACCACCTTAAGTATTCCCTGTAAAATGTAAGTTATTGACTGAACAAAAAAATCCGGCTACTCATTGCCGGATTCATTAATATGTTGTTCAATAATATTATCCCTTGCCCGGAATGGCGACATACACAGGAGACTTAATCAGTTTTGTTTCTGCATTGTATTCTTTTAATGCATTATCAATAACAGATTGTTGCTGGTGAAGCTGGATAATAAAAGTTGCGGTCAGGTCTGTGTTGGCAGATTGAGATGGCACAATAGCTTTATCAACCAGTATTGCTATCACATCCTGTTTCCTAACATAATTAAATAACTGTTCTTTAGTAAAGTATTGCTCCAGGGTAACTCCATTGACTGCCTCTTTTAATGCTTTGACAGCTTCTGAAAGAGCACCTCGATTCTCTGCATAAGTAATGTATTGTTTGGCTATTTGGTTGCGATCGTCATAAGCCTTTTGCACTGCATTCCATTTCTCTTCCAGTATTTGTAATTTTTGTTGCCGGTTAATGATCTCATCCAGCAGTTCTTTCGAGGCTACAACTTTCCAACCTCCTTGTTCTTTCTTTAAAGGCAAAGTCAATATTTCATTTTGAACAACAGCATTATTACCATTCACCTCAACTTTAAAAGAGTCCAGCAGGAAATCTTTTTTTATTGTTGCCACTTTTCTTTTTTCTGGTGAGGGGTCCATGGGAACAACCTCATTTTTGTCGATCACCTGTTTGGTGTCTGACGAACTAAGATTAGCCGCATTGTTGAAATCCAATACGTATACTGTTGAAACAAATTCCTCAGAAGCCTCTTTTGGGCCTTTTGATTTATTGCAGGAGACGAGTGTGATTATACCCGCCAGGAGTAAAAGAACCTTTTTCATAACAGTTGTTTGAGCTTTTAAGATAATCACTTGTTTGGAAAGGAAGTATGACTGCAAAAAAAATCTCATCAGATCCAACTCCCGCTCCTCCTAATGCAGAAATTCTCATACGGGGCCTCTTTCCCTATTAAGAGATATCCCTTTGTAGCTCAATCATTTGTGATTCCTATTCCTCTTTGCGTTTCACCAATAAAAACCAGTCGTGATCAAGAGGTAAATACCCGTATTCATAACAGAAGTAGTAGATGTTTCCTTTTTTATTGGTGTAGGTGTGGGTGAAAAACCTGAATTGAAAGCCTGACATCAACAGTTTTTCCTTGGTCGTTTTTGCCATGTCTTCTCCGGCAGGAAAGGTTTCCTCCAATATCCGACGGTTCTTTTTCAGCACATTATTAATGTTCCGCACATAATTATTGCTATCTGCCTTTAGTTGGTTGTTGTAATTATTCCTGCAGTAATCATCGCAGAATTTCTTATCGCTCCTGCCTTTAATGGTCCTGCCGCAGGAGAGGCAGGTCTTTGGTTCGGCAATTACGTTCATGCATCCAAGTTAGAAATTAACTTTTGCAAGTACAAGCGTTTACAAACGCCTATATCCGCATATAAAGGATTAAATACCGACTAACGTTTTTTGGCAATAACATCTTTGTGATGTCAATCAAAATCAAAATAGGTTGATTGAATAAAAAAAATTCTTAACACCTCGAAAGAGAAAAATTAAATGTTATGTACGATCTTAAAAACAAAGTTCAACTGATTGGAAATTTAGGTAACACACCGGATGTACGCACTACCAGTACCGGTAAGAAGTGGGCTCGCTTCAGGATGGCCACGAATGAAGTTTATCGCAATGCACAGGGTGTTAACGTGAATGAAACACAATGGCATTCCATAGTTGCCTGGGGGAAAGTGGCAGAAGTGGTGGAAAAGCAATTAAACAAGGGCAGCGAAATATCCGTGGAAGGTAAATTGGTTAACCGCACCTATACTGATAAATCAGGTCAAAAGAAATATATCACCGAAGTAGTGGCAAACGAATTACTCGTGCTTCAAAAACAAGCCAGTTAGGGCGGTGATCATGGCCGGCTGGAAACAGCCGGCTTTTCTTATCAAAATAGCAACACCGCCGTCGAATAATCACGCTTCAATCCTTTTATTTTTGTAAATAGCACCTCTCTTCTTCCTGTATAGATGCAACATGACCTGACAAATACCTTGTTTACACTTGCCGCTGACCTGGTAAATAATACTTCCAGGCATTTGTTTATTACAGGTAAGGCGGGTACCGGTAAGACCACCTTCCTTAAGTACATTAAGGAGCACACTGCTAAAAATTCGGTAGTTGTGGCACCGACAGGGGTTGCTGCCATTAATGCAGCCGGGGTGACCATGCACTCGTTTTTTCAATTACCATTCGGCCCCTTTGTTCCGGCTACTCACAATAGTTTTAATTCTCCCGGTGAAGCTACCGACAAACATAGCCTGTTCCGGAACATACGGTTTAACAGCAGCAAAAGGGAGCTACTGGAAGAACTGGATCTGCTTATCATAGATGAAGTCAGTATGGTGAGGTGCGATGTGCTGGATGCCGTGGATACCATTCTTCGTCATTTCAGGCGTAATTATTACCAGCCCTTTGGAGGCGTGCAGGTGTTATATATAGGTGACATGTTCCAGTTGCCACCGGTAATTCCAAACTCAGAATGGAACATCCTGAATAATTATTACGAGAGCCCCTTCTTCTTCAGTTCCAGGGTGATTCAGGAAGCGCCTCCTTTATATATTGAACTGAAGAAAATCTACCGCCAAAACGAACAGGAATTTATTGACATCCTCAACCGCGTGAGGAATAACGAAGTTACCCCGGCCGATTCTTCCCGGCTGCACAGGCAATATGACCCACAATTCCTGCCGCCTGCCGATGAGAAGTATATCATACTAACAACTCACAACAGGAAGGCAGATATTATCAATGAAACGGAGCTGAATAAATTGCCCGGTCGCCAGCACAGTTTTCCCGCGGTAATTGAAGGAGAGTTTTATGAAAATGCATATCCTACCGACCCTGCTCTCATTTTAAAAGAAGGAGCCCAGGTAATGTTCATTAAAAATGATATGGGTGGAGAACGGCGCTATTATAATGGCAAACTTGGGACCGTCAAAAAAATTGAAAAAGACGAGATCTCCATCCTCACTCCCGAAGGTCTTGATATCAAAGTTGAAAAGGAGACATGGAAGAATATCCGGTATAATTACATCCAAGAAAACGACGAGATTGAAGAAGAGGAACTCGGTACATTCAGCCAGTACCCTCTCCGCCTTGCCTGGGCTATAACCATTCACAAAAGCCAGGGACTTACATTCGAGAAAGCTGTTATTGATGCGGGATCTTCTTTTGCACCCGGGCAGGTATATGTAGCTCTCAGCCGTTGCACTTGCCTCGGCGGCATTGTACTTCGTTCGAAAATTTATCCATCTGCCATTGCGACTGATAACAGGATATTGGACTTCGCCGCAAGAGAAGTGAACGACAATGACCTGGAAGAAATTTTAATAAAGGAGAAACAAAAGTTCCAGGCCGAAGTGCTGGTGAAAACCTTCTCTTTTCACAAAGTGGTGAATTCATTAGCCGACTGGAATAAACACCTGTTGGCTGCTAAGAAAGTCCCGAATGTGGAAGCTGTACTTACTTTGAATAAGGAGCTGGGGAATTATGCAGCTGAACTATCTAAAGTTGCCGATAAATTCAGCAGGCAGCTCCGCGGGTTATTAGAACAGGATGATACCACCCTGCTGAAGGAACGTTGCAATAAAGCAATCCTTTACTTTGGAGAAGAGCTTTTTGACAAAATAATCATGCCATTTGAGGAGCACTATCGCTCTCTGAAGTATGCCAGTAAAGTAAAGAAATATGTTCGCCACCTGGAGGATACGAAAGCTATTCTTATCCACCAACTGGAGAAACTTAATTCCATTACTTACCAGGACATCCGCTTTGAGAAATATCTATATCAGAGCCCATCTGGGGCAGGATCAGAAATTAATACCCCTTCTAAACCCTCTAAGCATCCTAAACCACCCAAAGGTACCACCCAGTTAGAAACGCTGTTATTGTACCGGCAGGGGAAATCCATTGAAGAAATAGCGAAGCTCCGCAACCTTGCTTTAAGTACTATTGGCGGTCATCTTGCAGACCTGGTGTACAAAAGAGAGGTAGCCATAGACGAGCTCGTGACGATTGAAAAAAGAGAATACATTTTGGGAGAAATCAACAAAGGGTTTGAATCGGTTACAGAATTAAAGCAAAGGCTCGGAGACGAATACTCATATCCTGATATTCGCGCGGTAATTAGCTTTAAAAGACTAACGGAGCAAGAGGTGGAGAATATATAATTTCTAATAACATCTCCGATGATCCTTTCAATTCTATAGATGCCCGTGCGTTGGTCCTTTTCAATTTCACCGGCTCAAAAAGTTGGAAGGCTATAATCATGTCTACATCCTTCCCTCTTTTAACATGATCCATATTTCAAAGAACTGGGATTTAGCATGGTAATCTTTCCCGGATAGCTACATATACTATAATAATCAAATCAGCTAAATCGAATTAAAGTTACAGTAAGGTCAAAGTGCCTTTTCCTCCTGGAGAATGGAAGGGAACGCAAAGGCTTTGAAAGGGTTTAAAGGGCATGCTTTGGCTACTCTGCAATGGGAAGGATATCGTAAAGAAGATGTAAAGGGTTCTCATAATGCCCCTTTCTGCTGCAAACTCGTTTACCTTTAGTTAAGACTTCTTCACCCAAAAATCTACGATATGAAACTTTATGTTTCGCTCCTCTTTATTTTTCTTTTAGCTCTTCAAAACCTTAATGCCCAGTCATCAATGAAAATGAAAGATGATAAGGTGAAGGTGAAAACATCCGCCTCCGCGACCACAAGAATTGTATTTTCTCCATTGGATACTTTGGCAATAGAACGGATCATGAAGATGAAAGGCAAATCCAATAAGGGGGAATACAAAATCACTATTCCGCAAAATGACCTAGATGTAACCGTTGATGGATTTAAGATCATCCCCGCCATGGGTTTAGGATCATGGATCGCTTTTACTCCTACTAATAACGGGGCCATGATCATGGGAGACCTTATTCTAACAGAAACGGATCTCAAGCCCGTGCAGGCAGAAGTTATCCGGCAGGGGCTTAATATCAGCGCTATTCACAATCACTTTGTTCGAAATCATCCAAATGTGATGTATATGCATATTGGCGGAATGGGAAATACAGAATCCATGGCGACCAAAGCGCGGTCAGTACTGGACAAGATTAACGAGGTAAGAGGTGGCGATCCATCAAAAGGCAGTGCGTCAAATGGTTCGGTAGACAACAGTATAGATGTAAAAAAACTTGATGGGATTTTACATTCTGCAGGAGAGATGAGTAAAGGTGTTTATAAATACACTATCGGAAGGCCGGATGTGACATTGAAAGAACACGGAACTTCTATCAGCACCTTTCTTGGATTTAATACATGGGCAGCCTTCCAGGGAACAAATGAACGGGCAGCTGTCGCCGGTGACTTCACCATGCTGGAAACCGAAGTAGAGCCCGTAATCAAAGCACTTATAGAGAATGGCATCGAGGTGGTGGCTGTACATAATCATATGGTACATGAACAACCCCGTATCTTTTTCCTGCACTACTGGGGCGTGGGCAATGCTGAGCAGTTGGCAAAGGGGCTGAGAGCCGCAATCGATCAAACGGGAAAAGGAACTAACCGGCCCCACCTGATGATGCAACATTAACCGGAGAGTTGCCACA
>JBLNAY010000351.1:0-6193 GCA_050259715.1 Candidatus Dadabacteria bacterium | reverse complement strand
GCTTCTTTTTTACGTCCCAGCCTTGACAGGCAAAATGCCTTCAGGAGGTCGAAGATTTCATTATTACTTTTATCTATGGCGGTGTCTTGCCGGTGCATCCTGTTGCGTAGTTCAATTGCTTCAATCGCTTCTTCAAAGTGACCGGTAAATGCCAGCGCCTGCGAGAAGGTCGGGAACAGTTCGTAGGGTCGTTGGGCAGGCTTCTTCACCCCGCTATACACTTCAAGAGCCTTCTTTATAATTCCCTTGGTTGGTTTACCCAAAATGTCGGCATGGTACAAACAAACCGCGTAATATCTTCCCTGTAGAAAGGGATTAATCGAATGGTCCAGTTTCATTGTGCTTAGGGCTTTAAATTCCTTTTCCAGTTGTTGATCATCCTTCGTCAGCCAGGCACGTAAACCCAGCATGCCATGCCCGAACAGGATTGCCTCTTTAGTTTCTTTCTCTGCCAGGTAATAACGCAAGCCGTCACCGTAATATGAATTCAGCCGGTCGATGTTTATGCATTGTTCAAAATAAAATTCCTGCCCGTTTTTTGTTCGCGCAATGATCTTGCCAAGCCTTTCGGCAAGAGCTACATTATGGTTGAAAAAGCGGATGAGAATAGGCATTTGCGATAGGAATGTCGGATCGTCGTATCCCCTCACCTGAGTTTCATGGAAGAGTGCATGCACAAACCGCAATACATTGGCAGGATCCATCTTCACTGTGCCATCCTGCTCTTCATTCCTGAACGAACTTAATTCTTCAATACTGCTGTAGCCGCAATATTTAGCAAGGATCTGGAGAGTGGATTTCGAGGGAAGGTTTTTCGTTTTAACGATAGCAAAAAAACGCCGCAGGGTATTAGCGTGAATACGCTGTCCTGTTTTCAGAAAAACCTCGCCGCTAAGTTCTTCACAATCTCTTGCTGTCAACACTTTCCGTCCAAATGAATCTTCTATCTCTAACTTGATCAGTTGAATAATGCCTGTTATCAATCAACCTCCTTTTTGTAGCACAAGAAATCAATACCCAATATTAAGAGATAATTTAATTAAAACCACTGATAATGGTAAGGTCCTTGAAAAATCATTAATGGACTTAGTAGTTGATAAATAAAAAAACCAATGTATACCTATACTGTAGAAAAAACATTGTTGATGAGGTGAAAGTCAATTTAGAGTTGTTGATGAAAAACTAGATGACGTATATAGGTTGTTAGTGAGAAACACCAACAATAGCCGGCAGCATCAACTGTGTCCATTGCTGCCACAAGGAATCCCGACCAACAATGCAAATCAACAACGGGGTTCAACAACATGGGCATAGTGCTACACCAGTACGAAACCGTAAACCGTAAACGGAAAACCGAAAACCCTCTAAGCTTTAGGTCTTACATGCTCATGAGTTCCGCCTTCTTCCTTTGAGAGAAAATTATCCAATGACCAGGGGCCACTGCCCTCAATGATGAAGATGATACCTAAACCGAGGATTAACAAAGTGGATAACACCTGTGATAGATGAGCCAGCACTCCCCAGCCGATGAAGAAGAAGGAGCAAATAACTATTGGCAATTGAATCCACACTCCCACCCGTGTAAGGAGGCCTACTGCTATCATAAAGCCACCAACGATATGGGCGAAGATGATATAATGAACCAACAGCATGACCATGAAAGAACTGAAGGCTACTTCACGACCCACGAGTTCTGACATGTATTGCATATTATTGGCAAACTCAATTCCTTTGAAGATGAGGAATACGCCAAAGGCAACACGGAGGATGTCGAGATATTTAGGATGATGTGCTTCACCCCAAAATTCAACTTTATCTAAGTAGTTCATATGCGGGGATTTGTTTGAAGAAATAAAGAGCTGTCCTAAATATACAATAAGGAGTACGTCAAAATCATAACATTCGTCAGTCGGAAGGGTGACGGGGAATAGGGGATGAGAAAGTTGAGAGGGTTGGAAAAGTTGAGAGGATTAGAGATTAGGGATTAGGATTAGGGGTTAGGGGTTAGGGGTTGACGGGCAAACTTATTGAAGAAGTGGGATCCGACATGCCTGATGAGGGAGGGGGCAAGCCGGATCCAGGATACAAAATGCGGCTTTGATATGGGAGCGGAACTACAGAGTTAGCATGGAGTTACCATAGGGTTTGTATGGAGTTTGTACGGAGTTAGAACGGCTTTACCCCCTGCAAACTCAATGCAGACTTCATTCACAGCTCATTCTATCCATATATTAAGACCATGAATGCAGGATGAGAGGGGAAGAGAACAAGCATCTGTAAAATGAAACCAGCTATAATCGTTAAGATGATAATGGGATTATTTAATCTGTGCAAATCTGTGAAACGATGGGAGACATAGTATACCAGCGAGGTGCGGGATACCAGATGCAGCAGGCGGAAGAGCCGGCATGGATGAAGACTGAACCTAAGGACATAACCGAAAACTGAAAACCGAAAACCGAAAACTGATTTACATTTTGCTGATCATCATCCACATGATAATGATAAATACCAAACCTAAAATGGTAAGGAAAAGAGTAAGTATCCTGCTGGTGTTCATCCTTCGCCGTTCTGTTCTCATGTTACCGGGATATTTATTTTAAGCTGTTTCTTTCACCAGGTGAATCACCTTTGCGTGATAATGTATAGTAGCAAGGTTTACCTCTTCCTCGTCGCATTCACAGGTAAGCATTCGCTGGTGAGCGTCTATCTCGTACCTGGTGGCATGTATCTCATGTATAAAGGCCAGTAGCACCGCAACAGAGGGGAACTGGTAAGTGATCAACTGTTTCATATAACAGCTCTTAATTGTGGAAGATCCGGTTTAGCAAACGTCTACAGAAGGGCGCCGATCAAACGCAGTTAGTCCACAGAGGCGGGACTATTAATATACAACATTCCAGTGAATTTCGCTCCTTATTTTTTGATGTAGTTACTAGTAACACCGGAGTGGGTAACAATTATTTTATTAATAAAAAATGGAGGAATTGACAGAATGTACCAGGCTAGTTGCCTGGTTAAACTGCCGCAACCGGCCCGGGAATAAGTAACAGCGGGTAATCAGTCCGGGCCGGAGGGCAGTGATCTTTCATGGTATTAGGATTTATATATTGAATTGTCTATCCTGTACCCGCTTTGCTTTCTCTATTACTAACCACCCGGGCTAGCGGTCACAGGTCCTGCGCTGCGCCAGCCTGTAGGTGCAACGCTACACAATAACAACAGGAGATTCTTCCACCAGGATACCGGAACAGCTATAAAGCTGCACTTCTTAGTCTTTGCACAGGATCAAGGAATTTCCTGTTTTTCACCTGATATACCTGTATTCAATACCAGCATTGTATACAAGTAAAATCTCGCTGGAAAACCGGTTTAGTACAGGAAAGGGGTAATGTTTAAAATTATTGGATTGATGTACAGTCGGTAAATTGGTGTGTCGCAAAATAGCGTGTGAGTTTTTTAAATAAACATGACTTTGATCATCTTTTAAATTAAATTCCCGGAGGTGGCTTTTAATTTACTTCTCTATCTGATTATAACGATTGGTTAGTAAGAAGTTACTCTTATTTAAGCTTTTGTGAGATCACATGAATATGCGAGGTAAACAGCTAACTAAATTTTTTTATGCGACTAATGTTTTCATATCACCACCTTATAAAATCTGATTTCGACTTCTGTCATGTATAGTTAACCGTTAGATTAAAACACGTAAAAACTGCCAGAGACCCATTCAGATCCTTTCCAATCCATTTACAACTCAAAAATGCCCCAAAGGGAAGTTGACAATGTGTGCTATTATAATTTCGTTGAAGGATTGATAAAGATGTATTGATAAGGTTGGATATGCAGCTCAGATAATGAAATGCAATCTGGGATATTTCTTTAACCTTTTTTGTTCTTTGACATATGGATCTATATATCGTAACAACTATAGATTATTAGTACTACAGGCAAAAATGGTATTTCATTTTCGGGATATCTATCCTTTTATTGAATTCAAATACCAGCAACTCACTGTTACATACATAGTATTACAGGTAGACTGTTTAATTTTACTTATTTTAGAAACTGTGACTTAAATGCAGAAATTTCTTTAAATGCGTTCAAAATGAAAAACCGAAATATCCTTGTAGTAGAAGATGAGAAGAAGATAGCAGACACCTTAAAAATGGGCCTTAAGGAAAATGGTTATGCAGTGGAAGTGGCTTACGACGGCCGGCAGGGACTCAACTTGTTTGAAAAACAACCTTTCAATCTTATCATACTCGATATCAACTTGCCGGGAATTGGTGGCTATGACTTGTGTAAAATGATCAGGAAAGAGAATGGCAACATACCCATCATCATGCTGACTGCATTAAGTACCCTGGAGGATAAAGTAGAAGGATATACGGCAGGTGCAGATGATTACCTTTCAAAGCCTTTCCAGTTCACGGAACTGCTGATGAAAACAAGGGTATTGCTAAAACGAACATTGCCGGAGCCACCGGGAGCCGTATTGCTAAAAGTAGGTGAACTGGAGATGAACCTGGAGACCAAAGAAGTAAAGAGAGCGGGGAAGAAGATTAACCTTACAGCGAAGGAATTCCAGTTGCTGGAATATCTTATGCGCAATAAGAATAAAGTTCTTTCACGTTCTGATATTGCTATCAATGTGTGGGATATCAATTTTGATACTAACACCAATGTAATTGATGTTTACATCAATTACCTGCGAAACAAGGTAGACAAGATGTTTGAAACCAAGTATATCCAGACACAGGTGGGCATGGGCTATGTCTTAAAAGAAAATCCATAGTATGCCCATACGTCAGCGGATTATCCTTTTATTTATTGTGCTTGCAGTAGTGATAGTTGGATCTGTCTCTGTTACTACTTACTATTTTTCTTACCAGGCAAGGATCAATTCTATAGAAACTCGCCTGACAAACCGTGCCATTACAACTGGAAAGTTCTTAAGCCGTAAGGAAATTTTTAATGATACGCTGATACGAAAAATCGATACACTCACCACTTTATCCCTCAAGAATAAGACTGCGCAGGCATACGACAATAACAACAACGAAGTATATAGATACAGTGATGTGCCCAATGACACTTTGAAAATCTCTCCTGGCATTCTGAAACAAACACGGGAGAAAGGCAAACTTTTTTTTGCGCTAGGGAAGAAGGAAGTGGTTTTATATAATTATAACACACCTGAAGGGAAGTTTGTTATCCTGTCGGCTGCAGAAGATTTTGATGGCAAAGCCAACCTTCAAAAGTTACTACAGATCATTCTTTTTAGCTTTGCCCTGGGGCTTATTTTTATTATAATAACTGCCTACCTGTTTTCAGGACGCCTGCTGTTGCCTATAAAAAAAATGACGGCTGAAGTAGAGGACATCACGGCGCAGAATCTTACACGACGCATTCATACCGGCAGTTCGAAAGACGAGTGGTATATGCTGGCGCAGACACTGAACGGGTTATTGAACCGCCTGCAGGAGAGCTTCGATATGCAAAAGAGGTTTATATCGAATGCGTCGCACGAGTTGTCCACTCCCCTGACTTCCATTTCCAGCCAACTGGAAGTGTCGCTGCAAAGGGAGAGAGAAGCCGGTGAATATAAGCGTGTGATGCAGTCCATCTACCATGATGTACACCACATGAGCAAGCTCACACAAGTGCTGCTGCAGTTTGCCAAAGCATCAGGCACAGAAGCCGGATTGGAACTGAACCTCGTGCGGCTTGACGAGATCATCCTTCACCTGCCTTCGGAGATTGCAAAAATGGACAAACAGTTTAGTGTGTCCATTGAATTTGGCAACCTTCCTGACAATCCAGAAAAGCTGCTGGTGTTTGGAAATGAAACTTTGTTGGTTACTGCTATCAAGAATATTGTTGCCAATGCGTGTAAGTATTCTCCCGACCACAGGGCAGCAGTATTACTTGAAGTAAAAGATCAGAACATTATCGTATCGATACAAGATAAAGGAAAAGGCATTCCGCAAAGTGAGTTGAACAAAGTGTTCCAGCCTTTCTATCGCGTTGAAGACAACATAGGTTCCGGCTCCGGGCTCGGTCTTGCTCTTGCTGATCGCATCATCAAGTTACATAAAGGAACGGTGGATGTAAAGTCGAAGCTGAATGCAGGTACTGAATTTAAAATCTACCTGCCGGTGGCTTCTGTTGGTGTTCTCAGTAGCTAATG
>JBLNAY010000350.1:0-5861 GCA_050259715.1 Candidatus Dadabacteria bacterium | reverse complement strand
TTTCCGGTATTAATTTTACATAACATTCTTTCCGGCGATGATAATTGGTGAAAAAACGATAATTCACGTTGATGATGATGCGGAAGATCGTGCATTCTTCAGGGAAGTTATTGAAGATCTTAACTCCGCTTTTCGATTGGTGCAATTTGCAGACAGTGTTTCTGCTCTTGATTATTTTCGCCAGTTAAAAGCTGCCGATCTGCCTTCCCTAATCATACTTGACATTAATATGCCTGTTATAGATGGGAAGTTACTAATGAAAGAAATAAAAGCTCTTCCCCTACTTTCAGACGTACCTGTGGTACTCTTTACAACGTCTACCAGCACTCTGGACATGGTTTTCGCCAAAAAAGAAAAGGTAGGCTTTTATTCCAAACCTGATAATGTTAACCGCTTTCGCGAACTGGTAGAGGAGATATTCCAGCTTTGCCGTTAATCCTGTGTTTTCTGAGTTGATGCTGCTAGGTTTGATAAAAAGATTACTCTTTGAAAATGATACTACGTTTTTTTGGTATTGCTCTCCTCCCCTCCAGAAAAAGGTTGTCCAACTGGTGATCTCCTTTGGTTAATTTAAAGGAACATTTCTAAGTACGCCGGATGTAAGCTGGCCCGCGAATGTCGCACTTAGGTGGCCATGTTCTGTTGAAACCACGTTAATGACAACATCATTTGAAACGGATATTTTACCCCAGTAGGTTAATCCTGCAGCATAACTCCCGGGATGGAGACTATCGGTTACAACACTAATAAGGAGTCTTCCAGAAGGGTCATTATTCCCACTGATGGAGAACAGCATTTTATTACAGAACGGTTCCCTGGTAATGACAGGATTGGAATAAAAATAAGTTTTGCCACCAAATTGAAGACTCAGGCCATCTTGTTCTTTAGACGGGATGTCCTTGGTACAAGAAGCCAATAAGAGTACGATCAGAATATATCTCATTCATAGTACGGGTCCGTATTTTATGTATTGGTGTACGAGTAGTTTTCAGGGGGGACCGAATAGATGACGGGTAGACTTACACGTAAATATCTATGCTGAGAAAAAGCAGAAATATGATTTTTGTCAGGTTCTTAGATGAATTTTAGAATAGCCATGCAAAAGAATCATTGCGGCTCGTTGCTTTAGCAGTTGTCTACTTAAATCTAGTTTTTCCCTGACTTGTACCAGTTGAAACTCGCACCAATAAAATAATAGCCGCCGTTATACCCAAAAGGGGAAGCGCCATTACTGTATCCATATGTTTTATCCGTAAAATTCCGGTAATTCTTTTGGCGGTCGGGATATACATCCAAAGCATCATTGACGCCTGCCGTTAATGTTATCCCTGCTTTCGGCTTGAAAGTAACACTAATGTCTGTGAGAATTTTAGAAGAAAAAGATTCAAACAAAGTATCTGTGGGATTGAAAACAATTGTTGCACTGCCTGTGCCGCCAAAGAAGGTATTAGCCAATCTGAATTGGAATTTTCCTTGGTTGATCAATGAGGTAAAAACTACTTTTTGTCTCGGCTGATCTTTTTCCATGGCTATCCTTTCTTCAATTCCAAATAATGTATTTGCATATGTGGGTATGTCAGAAATATTAGCAGGCACTTTAACGCCCCCGAAAATGGTGTTATGGTTAATATTAACAGCCATGCTTAGGTTAACTCTTGTTTTGTTAAATTGCCATAGCCCATCCAAAGCCGCATCAACTCCTCTTGTTCTTGTGTTGATTGCATTTACATAAAACTGTACCACATCAATATTGGGATAGTTCAACAATTTGGCTGCTACATCAGCATTATCTTTTCTGAATGTACCACTTAATATAATGCGGTTTTTAATCTGTATCCAGTACGCCTGTGCACTAAGATTAAGATGAGTGGACAATTTTGCAGCAAATCCTCCACTCATGTTCACTGACTTTTCTGCTTCAAGTGAAGGAATCCCGAAGGCTTTAGTAACAGGGCTGATATTGCTGAAAATACCTTGTATCAGAGCAGTGCCACGGAAAGATTGCGTTCCTTCATAAAAACGCTGCTGAATAGATGGTGCCCTGAACCCGTTACTTATGCCTGCACGCAATGTAAAATTTTTGGCTACTTTATATCGTGCGGCTACTTTACCAGCAAAGTTTCCTCCAAAATCAGTGTAGTGTTCATATCGAGTGGCCAAATCAATTAAAAAACGTGTATTGATCTCCGTTTCAAGGTCAATATATCCAGACAATACTGAACGATTTTTGCTGATTACATTACCAGGATTAATAGATCCGATAGAGGGCTGTGCTCCACCCTGTCGTGGTCCCGTACTATCATAATCTTTCCATGATGCTTCCTCCCCTGCTCGCTGCCTGTAATTCTCCATTCTCCATTCAGCTCCCATCGTTAAGTTGCATAATCCTAATCTGTGATTCTGACCGGCTAACTCTTTGGTAAAACTGATATTGTTTGTATTTTGACTATACACGATATTCCCCAGGTAAAATTCAGTGGGAGCGTCTTTACCCAGTACATACTGAGAAGCATTATTTGAATGATTCACATACTGAAAGTTTGCATTGCTTCCATAAGTAGTGCTTAATTCCCAATGCCACCTTTTTTCGAAACTTGATTTTATTCCTGCCATTAATAAAAAGTCGAGATTCCGACTTTCGGAATTAGGCCTGAAACCATCAGGGTAGAGCATCGTATTTACCTGTGAGGTGTTTTTAGGGTAGCGATAACTGCCTCTTCCCTTTTTGTTTTTGTTATTTATTGATCCGGTCCAAAACAAGGATGAATATTTTCCTAGCGGGTAAGCTCCATTTATTAATGCAGCCGCACTTTTTACTTCATCATTGCCATTATATCCATTGAACATACTCCTTCTAAGACCTCTTGCATTAAGAATAGAATCATCAATTGCTTTTAGATTTACAGAATCAGCCGCAGTGGCATTAGGCGGATAATTATTATAAATAGATCCGGTGAATTCTCCACCTCGTGAGGTGGACCCACGATACCACAAGTCTGCGGAATAATTAATAAACCCTTCTTTGCCAGGCAAGCGTTTATTCTTTAATGCCACACCACTGTTGAATCCCATAGAAAGTTTCAACCCGTCACCCACATAATATTGACCGGCGTGCAAACGGATACTAGTTTGATCAATGGATTCTTTCAACCGGATGTTGATTACTCCGGCAATCGCGTCTGAACCATATTGGGCGGTAGCCCCGTCTGGCAATAATTCAATTTTGTCAATGGCTGAAAAAGGAATTGAACTCAAATCGTTGCCCGCTGATCCTTTGCTCATATTACTTTTGGGAACACCATTATTGATCCAGGCGGTATTATAATAGCGAATGCCATTAATAAGAATGAGTAAATGATGTGGATCGAGCCCACGGAGTGTTACCGGTTCAAGGGCTCCCGCCTGCCTGCCTGCATTTATTGAAGGCACAGTATAATTCAACATTTGCGCCAGGTCCTGCTGTCCTGTTTCATTTAATTTAGAAGAAGAGAATACATTGACCGGTACCGGAGTATTTAAATTACTTCGTTTGATCAGCGACCGGGAACCAATCATCACTACTTCCCCCAATTGTTCATCTGCGATTAATTCAAAAGTAACATCTATTGTTACGCCTGGAGGAACAGAAATAGTTCGCTCTGCTTTTTTATAACCAACATGTGTTACACTAATGGTGTAATTACCGGGTTTTAATGAAATAGAAAACCTGCCATCATTATTAGTCATTAAGTACATGTTACCCAATGAAACGGTGGCGCCCGGTAAAATCTCCATCCCTGACTTTACCTGTCCGATTATAACTCCATTTTGTGCAAATAAAATATTATTGAAAAGGAGAAGAACAATTACGGTGAAACCAATATGCCCTGTAAATAATCTTCTCATAAGCTAAGACATTTACATAGCAGAAGATGCATTTAATACACGGTTCACGTCATATTTATATAATCTACCGATAGGTAATTCGTGTTTGGCAACCTGGATACCATCTCCATTGAAACTTTCAATTTTGTTTATCGCGACGATATAGGATTTATGAATACGAAGAAATTCATCTGCAGGGAGCAGTTCGGACAGGGTAGTTAGAACATACCTTGTGACAATTGTCTTGTCGAGCGTGACAATCTTTATATAATCTTTCAGGGCTTCTATATATAAAATATCGCGAAAGAAGATCTTCACCATTTTTCTATCTACACGGAAATAAAGAAAAGAATTACCCGGTTCCTTTTGAGTTGAATTTGATAACATTAAAGGAGTGGGTTCAACTGTAAAGTTTAACTGCAACAGTTTATTTACAGCTTTCAGAAATCTTTCAAAAGAAATGGGTTTAAGCAGGTAGTCAACAGCATCCAATTCAAAACCTTCAATAGCATATTTTCTGTAAGCCGTTGTAAAAATAATCTTAGGAGGTGATTTCAATGTCCGGATAAAATTAGTGCCCAGTAATTGTGGCATTTGTATGTCGAGAAAAATAAGGTCAACAGGCTGGTACTTTAAAAAAGAAATAGCTTCGACAGCATTGGTGCAGGTGCCCGATAACTCCAGTGCATCCACGCCTGCAATGTGCTGCTTTAATATCTCTCTTGCAGGCATTTCATCGTCTACAACAAGGCATTTGATTTTTTTGTGCAATGCATAATTCATTCTCGTGCATGATTTTTATGTTGCTACTCATAGGTGGCCGCTTGTAAATCCAGCACGCCATGTTCTTCAGTAGGGGAATTGGAAATAGAATCGTAAAGCCGGATTTTCAAAAGCACAATGAACATTTCCTGTTCACAGGTTATCTTTAATTCGTGCCTTTCGGGGTATAATAAAGATAGCCTTTTTTGCACACCAATCAGCCCGTTTCCGTGAATGCCATCCTGCAAATTCATTGTATCGGGTATACTGTTGACCAGCATCATAGACAGAGAATCTTCTTCTATTACCAGGTTCATATTTATCCACGATTGTTCCGTTGTGCTGCTGCAATACAGGAAACTATTTTCAATGAACGGAAATAAGAGAAATGGCGCTATCTGTTTGTTATCACCTCTTCCTTTAATATTTATTTCCATTTCGAATTCCGGCTTCTGTTTCATCCGCTCCAGTTCCATATATTCTTTCATCATCGCAATTTCTTTATCAAGAGGCACAAGGTTTTTGTCACATTCGTAAAGCGTATAGCTTAACAGTTCAGAAAGTTTTAATAGCATACCGGGTGCTTGTGAAGAAGCTGATAAGGCATGAGTATACATTGTATCAAGCGTAGTAATTAGAAAACCAGGCTGTATCTGGGCTTTTAATAACTGTAGTTCTGTTTGCAGTTTTTCTCTTGCCAGTTTTTCTTTTTCTTTTTGCTTTAACCATAAGTACTTCACATATTTAATAACTAAAGCTGCTGCCGCCACTTTAATAAAATTCAATAGCCCGAGGCTGATTGGCGCCCAGGCATGAGGGAAAGATGTTTTTGCTTTTTGAAATTCAAAAAGAGAATCAACAAACCCAAAAACATTCCAGTATAGAAAATAGGATCCAATAAACAGGAAGAAACAAACCAGCAAAAAAGTTGCTGCAGGTTTTAACCATTTGCTTTTTAATAATTGTGGGAGAATCAAATAAATTAATGGATAGCATGCCGTGGAATACAGTATGACCAATAAACAAATTTTAATTGGCAGATGAGGGCCCAGGGTAAGGTAAAAAGGTTTGAATTTAGAACCGTGAGGCAATGGCAGCTGATATAAGTAATAGCATAAAAAGAAATACAACCACCAGGAGGCCCAAAAAACCAAATGCCTTACAATCCTAATCTTCCTTGCATCCGAAAATATATAGTCATGCAATCGCATAATCGCTATATGGTTTTATTTCAG
>JBLNAY010000349.1:0-4462 GCA_050259715.1 Candidatus Dadabacteria bacterium | reverse complement strand
TATTATTGGACATGTATGTAGAAAGTATGCTTCCTTTAATGGTATTATTAGGAGCAGGGACAGTGGTAATGATATTGATTACCCCTGCAATTGCATCACTTCCATAAATAAGTGATGCGGGACCTTTAACAATCTCTACACGACTTACACTATTCTCGTCTATTTCTATACCATGTTCGTCACCCCACTGTTGCCCTTCCTGTCGAACACCGTCATTCACCACCACCAGCCTGTTGTATCCCAAACCACGGATAATTGGTTTTGAAACAGCAGGCCCGGTAGATAACTGGTTAACCCCGGGTTGGCGACTGATAGCATCTATGATATTGGTGGAGGGTGTTGCCAGCAGTTCTCCTTTATTTACCCGGTTAATGGGTATAGGAGCTTTCCTGATGCTGGTAGCACTGCCCACCGCTGTCACAGTGACTCCCTCATTGACGAGGAAAGTAGTAACCATTGAGAAGTTGTGAACCTCGTTCCCTGAAATATCTATGTGCTCAACGAGTGTTCTATAGCCAAAGAATGTAATTTCTACAGTATTATGACCCAAGGGGATATTGGAAAGAACGTAATCACCCGTACTGTCGGAGTAAGTGCCTATATGAGCATCGGATAAACTGATGGAAGCTCCCTGGAGGGGTGCTCCTGTTTTAGCATCAATGATCTTCCCTGAAAGTTGTCCTCTTTGTTTCACTTGTGCGAACGAGGAAATAGAAAACGGAATAATTAAAATAATTACCAGGACTCTCTTCATAGATTATAATTTCTTATTTACAGATGATGTTTATGAGGAACTCAAATGAACGGAGGGCCGCGATTGTCTTTGCTCAAATAAACATTCTGCAGGTAAGAAGAAACGGTTTTGAATTCTTCCGGTAAAGTAAGTAGAGAATCAAACAACGGGTAAACATCAGCTCCTCCTAAATAAGAGACAGTGACCACAAGATTGTCAAAATGACAGTTAGGTTGTTGTTTATGTAGGTGATGAGGAGAATTAACCGAATGATGACAAGTAATCTGGTCTCTGTGATTCGCGAAAAGATTATGAAAAAATGTTTTCGGAGCTATGCTTATTAGCATTAGCAACAGCAACAATAAAGCACTAACCTTTCGTATAACGGATCCTTCCTTCAAGTAATCTTGTGTTAAAAGCCTTTTTAATTATTCCATAAAAACAAAGAACTACCAAATGGAATTTGGTAGTCTGCTAAACAAAGATATACTGTTTAATATAATGCAATATAGTGGCGGAAGTTGTTTGGGTATACACAGCAGCGAATCCAGGTTGGCTTTTGAACAAACTTTAGCTAGTTTTCTTCTCGATTAGATGTAAAAATGATGCGGTTAATCTTTCCATGTGTATTAACAAACCCCGGCTTTTGTATAGGGTTTGAACGGCTTTAGAACGGCTTTAGCATGGACTAAAGCCGTTCAAACCCTATGAGAACTCTCACCCAAACTACAGGAAGAATATTGCACATCCTTGTTCATCAAAAGAGATGCTAAAATGACCTTTTACACAGCTAATTACCGTTTCGGTAATCTGCAGGATTGGCTAGTTCTTAGTCAAAGTTTTTAACGTTGCTGATATCGACGGATAAAATATTTTTGCCTATTGAATAGGTAAGTATTACAGGAAATAAATTGTTTTTATAAATTTGCACCTTCTTTAAATGAAAAAGAATAGTCATAATAAGCATTTCGTCTTTCACGCACAGGCTTGTACGCGTGTGTACGACGTTTGCTTTGACTTATTCCGTTATCTCTCGAGACGACCTGGTTCCTGATAGGACGAGCCCCTTACCATGGCCCCTATCAGTGAAGTTCTCCCACATTCTTGGTATAGGATTGGTAATCCAATAATATCTATTAATTTTTATACAATAGTGTACGATCAAAATATTATCATCAGGGTCGCAGTTCCCGACGATAAAATTTACGCAAGGACGATAACCGACGAGATGGAGTCTTCGGCTAAAGCCCGTGGAACCGGTATTGCTAAGCGTAGTCCGGAATATGTCGCTCAAAAAATTGAGGAAGGGAAAGCAGTCATTGCAGTAACTAAGGAAGGTACCTGGGTAGGCTTCTGCTATATTGAAACATGGGAAGGTGAATATGTAGCGAATTCCGGCCTGATTGTTTCCCCTGAATTTCGCAAAAGTGGTGTCGCTAAAGCCATCAAACAAAGGATCTTCCAGTTAAGTCGTGAAAAATACCCTGAAGCAAAGATTTTTGGACTTACCACAGGTTTGGCCGTAATGAAGATCAATAGCGATCTGGGTTATGAACCTGTAACCTATTCAGAATTGACACAGGATGATAAATTCTGGGAAGGGTGCAAAAGCTGTGTCAATTATGACATCCTGATGAGTAAGGATCGAAAAAATTGCCTGTGTACAGCTATGCTATATGATCCTAAAGATCATTATGAACCTACAGAAACTAAGGAGCATTTTGAGGAGAAAAGCATGGTATATGAAAGATTGTTAAAGATTAAACAAAGTAAATTCCTCAAGAGATTAAAAGGGATAGAAAAGGGAGGCAGTGAACGAAATGGTAATCGAAAATTAAAGATGGTACTTTTCAATATGCTTCACTTTTCTTAACAATATAACCTTTCAGTCCTGGTAATATTTTTCAAGAAAAACAGCAGTAATTAATACAGCTGCTGTTAATAATAGACTAAGTTAATGACTACTACTGCAGAATTGCCAAATCAAACCATTCACGAAAAACCTTCTATTGTCCTGGGATTTAGTGGCGGACTAGACACCTCCTTTTGTGTTAAATACCTTAACGAAGACAGGGGTTTTGATGTTCATAGCATCATCGTAAATACAGGTGGCTTTACAGAACAGGAGTTAAAAAGTATAGAAGAACACGCCTATAAATTAGGTGTTAAAACCCACACCACCATTGATGCCGTCAAGAACTATTATGACAGGATAATCAAGTACCTGGTTTTTGGAAATGTTCTGAAAAACAATACTTATCCCTTAAGTGTTAGTGCCGAACGTTTGGTCCAGGCGCTTCACATTGCCGAACATGCAAAGAAATTAGGTATAAATGCAGTAGCTCATGGAAGCACAGGGGCAGGCAATGACCAGGTACGTTTTGATATGATCTTTCATATTATGATACCCGGGGCAGAGATCCTGACGCCTATACGAGATTTGAAATTAAGCAGGGAAGAAGAAATAGAATACCTTAAGAAAAAAGGAGTAGACATGAACTTTGAAAAAGCTGTTTACTCCATTAATAAAGGATTATGGGGAACAAGTGTCGGGGGCAGGGAAACACTTAGTTCAAAGGGTATTTTACCGGAACATGCATGGCCTACCCAGGTTAGTAAAACAGAAGGTGAAGAAGTGAAATTAGGTTTTGTCAAGGGAGAATTGCAAAAGGTTAATAACAAATCGTTTGATCATCCCACTGAAGCAATTAAGTACCTGCAAGCCATTGCGGGACCTTTTGGCATTGGCAGGGATATACACGTGGGAGATACTATCATAGGTATTAAAGGAAGAGTCGGATTTGAAGCGGCAGCACCTATGATCATCCTGAAAAGTCATCATGCACTAGAAAAGCATGTACTTACAAAGTGGCAGTTGAACTTAAAAGACCAGTTAGCACAGTTCTATGGCAACTGGCTCCATGAAGGACAAATTCTGGATCCGGTGATGAGGGATATTGAGGCTTTCTTTATAAGTTCTCAACAGAATGTTACCGGTGATGTGTTTTTGCAACTACTCCCATATAGATTCCAGGTGATTGGAATTGAATCTGCATTTGACCTGATGAGCAGCAAGTTTGGAAAATATGGAGAAATGAATACGGGATTCACCGGCGAAGATGTGAGAGGCTTCAGTAAAATATTCGGAAACCAAACATCAATATGGAACTCGGTTACAGAATCGAATTCCGCCAGTTAAACATTCTTTATAATGGCAGAAAATACCAACAGTAAAGAGACATCACAGAAGATAGCAAAGAGTTCTGCAAAAGGCAGGAAGCAAATAAAAGTTGGAATTATCGGAGGCGCCGGGTATACCGGTGGTGAATTGATCCGGTTATTGGTTCATCATCCAGATGTCGAACTATCGTTCGTAAACAGCCGATCTAATGCTGCCAAGAAGATCTCTTCTATTCACCAGGATCTTGTGGGGGATACCAATCTTAGTTTCTCTTCCGACCTTTCGCCTTTAATGAAAGGCAGTGTAGATGTGATCTTCTTATGTGTAGGACACTCAGAGGCAAGAAAGTTCCTGGAAGGCAATGAAATAAATAGCAACATTAATGTTATTGATCTATCACAGGATTTCAGAATACAACAAAATTCTACTCTTAACGGCAGAGAGTTCGTATATGGCTTACCGGAGATCAACAAAGAACAGATCAGGAAAGCAAATAATATAGCTAATCCGGGTTGTTTTGCTACAGCAATTCAATTAGGTTTACTTCC
>JBLNAY010000348.1:0-20298 GCA_050259715.1 Candidatus Dadabacteria bacterium | reverse complement strand
TTGCATCAATGAAGAATATGAATGATCAATATTCACATTCAGAGTAATCTTATTTCCAAATACGGTTTACTCTTCTGATTTCTTTTTCCTTGGTTTCTTAGGTTTGGCTTCTCCAGATGAGCCGGCAGCTTCAGCACTTGCTTCAACTTCAGCTGGTTGTTGTTCAGCTTCGGTTGTTTCTACTGTATCCTCTTCCTTTGGTTTCACTGAGAAATCAATGTTTTGCTCCTGCATTACTTTGAACCAGTTTACAATTTTCTTCATATCACTGGAATAAACACGTTCAAAATCCAGGTCAGGGTATACTTTTTCAAAGTAACTCTTCAAAGCTTTATTATCCTTTATATCAGGTAAAGCTTCACTTGAGTTCTTCATACCCGTAAAAACATCGGCTAAGGTTACATTCTCCCCTGTTGTATAGATCTCAATACTTTCGAGGTGAGTGAGGTTGTGTATGCGTGACGAAATGAACTTGGTGCTGCCATTATCGAGTGAACGAACAATAGCGCCATCCGTCTTGCTACTGATAACTTCATACAAACCCGGAAGACCGGTCACCGCTACAATTCTACTATAATCCATAATCTAAAATTTGGGGCTGCAATATAACCGATTTCTCACCATTATTTAATCTGTATAGGTAAGTTGCAGTATAAGAGCCTTTCACTTCTCAATAGAGATTCAATTCAGGCGATGGCCATAGGTTCTGAAAAGGAGCTTTCCTGGAGCGAACAATAATAGTTCTCACCAGGATAATCCAGGCTGCTCAACTCCCAATCAATCCTGAATCCGCAATTTCAAAGAACAGAAGGAACCATTTCCAATTCCTCTTGCAACTTACATACAGCTCAACAATTACTTTCCCGTTTGGTAACAGTTTGTCGCATATAGGCCGCTAAAAGCACTGAAAGGGTTATTGATATTTATTCGAATAAGATATACCAGTCGAATTCATTCTGCTTAAAACATTTCTATTACACACTTCCTAAGTAACTTAATGGAAAAATAACTGCAATGTCATTCAATAATGCAATTAGTTGGTTTGAGATACCCGCTCTTGATATTAACAGGGCACAAAAGTTTTACGAGGCCATTTTTGGTTTATCTCTTATTCCATTAGAAACAGAACAATTCAAAATGAGAATGTTTCCATTAGAAGATCAGCGATTAGGTGTTGGAGGATGCCTGATTCAATCAGAAGGATTTTATAAGCCGTCGAAGAGTGAAGGAGTGTTGATCTATTTAAATGGTAATCCTGATGTGCAAAGAATCCTTGATAAGGTAGAAGAAGCAGGAGGCAAGGTGGTGATGCCGAAAACGCAAATCTCTCCGGAGTATGGATATATGGGTTTAATCATAGACACGGAAGGTAACAGGATTGGATTGCACAACATGAGTCCGCAATAGCTTTACGCCACTTTTATTTCCCCCAGTACTTTCTCAATCCTTGTTTTCATCGTCTCATAATCCGTAAATCCCTGTGAGAGTAAATAAAACTTTGAATCGGTAACCTGCATCAATACCGAAGGAAATCCTGTTACATTCAACTGCTTAACCAAAGCAAATTCGTAGTAGGCTTTCTCCTTGTATTCTTCACTATTTAATTTCGTATAAAAATCTTCTTCCGGGATATTATACTTGTCAAGCAGGTGCCGGTAGGCTTCTTTATCAGTAAGGTCCCTTCCTTCATAATTCAAAGCGTACTGCAGGTCTTTTGCAATGAATACAGCCTTTTCCGGCCGATACTCTTTAAAAATGCAAAGAGCAATGGCGGGGGTGGTGGACTCCGGGTACCAGTCGCTTTCTTCCGGGTTAAACATATGCCACAGGTAGTCCTTTCCAAACTCAATACCGGTTCGTTCTTCCACCTGCTTATATGCTTGTTGCACGTAAGGAGCAATTGCACTTATATGCCTTGGCTCTTCTTCGAATATCATTCCGCCTGAAAGAACATCAAAAGCTAAAACATCTTTGTATTCCTCTGCCAGCTGACTGATCACCTTACTAAAGCCATAGCACCAGCCACAATACGCATCATAACAATAATAAATCGTCGGTGTCATAATTATCTCCAGCTGTTGTGAATCTTACAATAACCTTTCCGCTTTCTGCAGATCTTCGGGTGTATCTATCTCCACTCCGATAAAATCAGTTACAACCATCCGTAAGGGCACTCCGTTTTCCAGGTACCGGAGGCACTCTACCTTCTCAGCATCTTCCAGTGGAGTCACCGGCCAGTTAGTAAAGTCAAGCAGGGCCTTCTTGCGAAATGCATAGACGCCAATATGTTCATAGTAAGGGATGGAAATACTTTTATTACGGGGATAAGGAATAACAGAGCGGCTGAAGAACAAGGCATTCATTTGCTTGTCCACAGCAACTTTTACATAGTTGGGATCTTCAATCAATTCCGGGTCGGTGAGCAATTGCATAAGTGAGCCGACCTGCACCGTGGAATCGCCAAACTGTAATAACAATTTCTCCAGTGGCTCTTTCTTCACAAAAGGGGTGTCTCCCTGCACATTCACAATTACATCTGCTTCCAGGTCACGCGCTGCTTCTGCAATTCGGTCGGTACCGCTTTCATGTTCACCCTTGCTCATCATAGCCTTCCCGCCGTTACCAGTAATCTCCTTAAATATCTCGTCACTATCTGTGACCACGATCACATCATCAAACAATTCTGTTGCTACAGTAGCATCATAGGTGTGCCGGATAACAGACTTCCCTTTTAGTTGTGCCAATAGTTTTCCTTTGAACCTCGTTGCCCCATAACGTGCAGGAATCAATGCAATTACTTTCATTGGGTAAAAGTAATCATCTCTGATTTTTGATCTCTATGTTCGCGAAGAGTAGAGTTCACAATAATAACCTATGGGATAAGAGTTTCTAAACTATCCGCAGAATAAGGCGCTGAAACTTTCTTATTCATTTAAAAATATTAGCGAGAATACAGCAAATCTTGAAGACTTTATCAGCGCCTTATTGCGCCACTAGCTTTATTGTGAGCACTAATGTTTAAAAGGCGCAATACAGCGCCTGCAGTATTTAACCTTAGCACGTGTGTCATTAAAAGAATCGTTGAATAATAAGGTAATGAATGGTAGAAGAGAAGGACTTTAATTATGTAAATGTGACACCCAGTGATGACTGCTAGTTGTGCGTTGGCCTGCACGTCCGGCGGAGTCCCGAAATATTCGGGATGCTTGATCTTTTTGTAACTTTTTCTATCAAGGGAAAAGGTTAGAAGAGAACATATAGAATATGAATTCAAAAAAAGACTAATTCCACTTTTGTCATTGCCACAAAAGTGGAGCAAAAGGTCTAGGACGGCGCAAATGCTCCGCTGCCCGTCCGGGCCCACGCACAACAGGCAGTCTTCATAATAAGAATCATTCACTATTTTCTCAGTCTTTCTCATTATTGACACTGCACTTCACGTGGCAGGCTATTAATTATTCAATCAGCTCCGGGTGTGAGAGACTGCAGGCGCTGTATTCTGCTTGCAGTCTTTCAAATTATAGAGTTCCTAAGTTAGGCGCAGAATAAGGCGCCGAAAGTTTCTTAATTCCTTAAAAAATTCATAGCGATAACCTCCAAAATCCTGAAGAATGTATCAGCGCCTTATTGCGCCACCGGCTTTCTTGTGAGGACTGTAGCTGGAGAGGCGCAATACAGCGCCTGCAGTATTCAGCAAAAACACGTGCGTCATTAAATGAATGATTTAATTGAATTCGGGAAATGCTAGATAGAGAAGGATAAAATATTAAAGAATGTGGCACTCTATAATGACGGCCGGTTGTGCGCTGGCCCGAACGTATTGCGGAGCATGAATGCGTTTTGCCATCAAGGGAAAAAGTTAGGAGAAAAAATGTTGTGACATACTAATTTAAATGGTAAACCCATTATGGCAAGTCTTTGAAATCATACCCACAATTACTACACTGGTAAATCTTTCTGATCTCCATGGAATGACCATTCAGTATCATACTGGCAAGAGCACCTAGTTTGCACTTGTGTTTCTTCATTACTGACACTGCCTTAAGTGTATGGTGATGACAAACAGGACAAGGGATCTTTTTGAGGTATTCCTGTTCCGCTTGTTCAATGAGGTTCCAGGCACGTTCAGCATGGGCATGGTGAACCATCAGTTTCATACCTCCTAAAGCAGGGCTGAGCAGGGGATCTATGGTAATGATGTTCTCGTCCTTCAGATGGCAGTTAATATGGGAGTTCTGCAACATATGCAGAACAATATTGGCTTCTATATAATTATCAAAGGACCGTAATTGTACAAAATCCATAGGCACGCACTCGTTAAGCAAATAAACTGCCGTGATATCCTTCCGGCAGGTTAATTATCATTCTTAAACCGGGAACAGTCTATAAAGATAAAGCATGAAAGAATTCAAATATTCTTTCATGCTTTATCTTATTACCTGGGGCAACTAAGCACCTATTGATTCAACATCAGTGGCATCACTAACATAAGCAAATCTTCTTCTTCATCTTTTTCCATCGGCTTTATGATACCTGCTTTTGTTGGGGTAGAAAGTTCCAGCCTTACTTCTTCACTATCTGCTGCGTTAAGCATTTCAATCAGAAAACGGGCATTGAATGCAATGGTTATGTCTTCCCCATCGTACTGGCATTTCATCCTTTCGTTTCCTTCAAAGCTGAAATCCACATCCTGGGCAGCTAACTGCAACTCAGATCCGCTAATCTGCAGAGCTACCTGGTTGGTGCTCTTATTACTGAATACACTTACACGGCGCAACGCACTTTGAAATTCATTCTTAGCCACTATCATCTTGTAAGGATTGTCAGCCGGAATAACCACTTTGTAGTCAGGAAAACGTGCATCTATAAGACGGCAGCTCATCTGCGTAGTACCATGTTTTACAAAAAGATGGTTGCTATTATAGCTGATGGTTAGCTCATCTTCACTCACCGGCAATGCTGACTTAAGAAGGTTCAATGGCTTGCGTGGAACGATAAAAGAATCGGTCTTTGGCGCACCTGCATCAGTTCTTTTATAACGCACCAGGCGATGAGCATCAGTTGCAACAAACTGAACAGAATCTTTGTTCAGCTCGAAGAACACACCGGTCATAGCAGGACGTAGGTCATCATTGCTGACCGCAAAAAGTGTTTTGTTAATAGCAGTTACCAGTGCAGAGGAATGCATGGTAAAAGAGGTCGCATCATCGGCAGCTGGCTCTTTCGGAAAATTGTCAGGGTTTTCACCCATGATCTTATACTTACCATTATCACTCGTAATCTCAATGGCGAAATTCTTATCAATGTTGAAGCTCAGCGGCTGATCGGGAATGTTTTTAAGTGAATCCAGTAAAATCCGGGAAGGGATACATACTTTTCCACTTTCGCGGGATTCCACTTCAAGCTGGACTCGCATTACTGTTTCAAGGTCTGTCGCCACAACCGTCAATTTATTTTTATCTATTTCAAACAGGAAATCCTCCAATATAGGCAGAACAGTGTTGGCATTGATGACCCCGGCGATATGCTGCAGTTGTTTTAGTAATTGAGACGAAGAAACAATAAATTTCATGTGAATAAATTATGAATGGAGCGAAACTAATGATTTTTAAAACAAAGTTTCTCCTTGTTTATCAACCTCTATTGTTTACCTAAAAAGATGAAAGTGACAGGGTACGGCCCATATTTTGAAGACCATAAGGCTTAAAAGATTTTCTGTGACTAATTACGGATTGTAGATTTGTTGTAACAGGAGTTAATAGCAGAGAACATAATATGCTGGAAAAGATATTTAGCCGCACCAAAAAGAAGCCTGAAGAGGAAGCCGATCCGTCGATACAATTTGGACGTTATTCTGATAATAATAAATCCCTCGCCAAAATAGAAAAGTGGAATGAAGCGGAAAGCCTGTTCAAGGAAAAGAAATTCTATGAGAGCATAGCCGCTTTTTTCGATTACCTGAAAGATGATGCGCTGGAAAACGTTCAACATAGTGCCGGGGACAAGAAGGGAGAATTTATCTTTTCTCAGGGATCAAAGATCATCCGGGGCTTTTATGATGAGAACAAGATGCAGGCAGAAGTCTTCCTTGCCAGCATGCCTTCTCCCAGTGTGCCTGTTATGAGGCGTTTACTGGAAATGAATTTTAACCTGTATTACACCCGCTACGCCCTGGCCGATAACAAGATCTCCATGTTGTTTGACAGTGATATACAAACAGCCAATCCGAGCAAGCTTTATTACGGATTAAAAGAGCTGGCAACAAAAGCCGATAAACAGGATGACCTGCTGGTGCAGGACTTTACCACACTTCAACCGGTAGATACAGAACACATAATTGATATACCGGATGCGGAGAAAGAGGTGAAGCTTGTATATATGAAGAAGTGGATCAAAGAAGCACTTGAACTCGTTGAAACCATTGATGCAGATAAGTATTCAGGTGGGATAGCTTACGTTTTACTGGCGCTGGCGTATAGAATTGATTTCCTGCTGCAGCCGGAGGGAAAGCTTCTACTGGAGCTGGAGAAAATCGTCGAGATCTACTTTCGAAAAGACGACCGGCTAGTGACACAGAAGAACATGGACATGATCGACTGCTTTCAGAAGTTTGCTGAAAAAGATAAAGAAGAAGTCTATCCTTACCTGTTCCGGTCCAAATACACGTTCTCTATCGTTACTCCGCAGAACTACAAGACCATTGCGGATGCGATATATAATGCCAACCAGAACATTGCCTGGTACAAGGAACATAAGTATCCCAAAATAGCAGCGCAGATAAGTGAATATGGATTTTCTTATTGCCAGTATTCATACAGCCTTCCAAGACCGGTGACCGAATTATTCCAGTTGTTCATGATGGCGAATTATCCTGATTTCTTTGCTGCCCTGGGTTATAAAGATGAATTCTACAACATGGAAAACGGCACTTATAATAAAGAATTGATAAATGAAAGAATACAGGCCATTGTTGAGCGCTGGAAGGAAAAGTACCCGGAGTTTAACTTCAACACTGAAAAATTAAAGTACGATAACCAGGTTTCTTTCAACCAGACCTTTACCACTGAAGTGGAGTACCTGAATCTGGAAACCAAACAATAGCCTGTGAACACCTTTAACCATATGAACCATGTAGGAGTTTCAGAATTATGAATACCCAGCAGATCATAGAACTCTACCGCCCTGCCATTATACAAATTGCAACGCAAACCAGTACCGGTACGGGCTTTTACATAAAGGAATTTGATCTCATTGTGACCAATGAACATGTGGTTGGAAAAAATGCAGAAGTGACTATAGCCGGGAGACTCTTTGAAAAAAGGATTGCCCGGGTATGGTACACGGATAAAAAACACGACCTGGCTTTCCTGCAACCACCGCTTGATGTACAAATCCCGGAAATAAAGTTGGGCGTATATGAAGACACTAAGGATGGTGACGTGGTAGTCGCCATTGGCCACCCCTTTGGATTAAATTATACGGCCACCCAGGGAGTGATCTCTAAAGTTGACCGCGTGAGGGATGGAGTAAAGTATATACAGATAGACGCCGCTATAAATCCCGGTAATAGTGGTGGACCCCTTGTGAACAAGAAAGGAGAGGTCATAGGCATCAACTCATTTATCATCAGGGGAGGTGACAATCTTGGATTTGCATTACCGGTGAGTTACTTGAGAGAAGCCCTTGAATTATATAAACCACACAGGGGTGAACCTTCTACCCGTTGTCACAGCTGTAACCAGATTGTTACTTCCACTAATATTGAAGCGACTAAATATTGCCCCTATTGTGGTTCGGAGGTCAAATTGCCACAACTGCCCGAAAGAGAAGCCAAGCCTGTGGGAGTAGCAAAAACAGTGGAAGAGATATTGAATGAACTGGGCAAAGAAGTGAAGCTGGCAAGAGATGGAACCAACAACTGGAGTGTCAAAGAAGGAGGTGCCAAGATCAAAATCAACTACAATCCGGATAATTACTTTGTAGCCGGAGATGCTTACCTCTGCCAGCTACCCAATGACATAACCCAGATAAAATCACTTTACCAGTTCCTGCTCCAGGAAAACTACTCGATGGAAGGCCTGGTATTGAGCTGCGTAAAACAAAACATTGTGCTTTCCTGCATCATGTACGACCTGGATATGACTAAGGAAAATGGGATCGAGATGTTTCGTGTCTTATTTCAAAAGGCAGACTATTACGACACCTTGCTGGAGAAAGAATATGGCTGCCAGGAATTGCTGGAAGAATGATATCCTACCAGATATTATCTTACGTTCAAATTAATGCATGTCTATCGGCCGTTCCGCTTCTTCTCCCTCACCAAAAGGAAAGCTTACCAAAGAGCAGGCATTACAGAAGTTGCGGCACTTTTGCCGCTACCAGGATCGCTGTCATTACGATGTAACCCAAAAGCTCTGGTCACTTAAAGTTCCTCCCTACATGCATAGCGAAATTCTCAGCACACTGATCGAAGAAGGGGATGTGAATGAAGAGCGCTATACTAAATCATTTGTGCGTGGAAAATTTAATTTAAATGACTGGGGCCGCAACAAGATCAAACAGGGACTTCATGAAAAGAGAATTAGCCCTTACGTGCTTAAAGAAGCTTTGAAGGAGATCAATGAAAAAGATTACCTGCATAAACTCGAACAACTGGCACGAAAAAAATACAACCTGCTAAAGCATGATCAATACCTTGTAAGAAAGAAAAAAACTATTGATTACTTACTATCTAAAGGGTATGAACCGCAGTTGGTGATGAAAGTGGTGGAGGGAATGGACAAAGGTGGAAAGGCACGAGATTAAAATTAAGTAACACCTGGAATCACCTAAGCCTGATGCCAACCTTTTCCAGTTGCTTCCATATAATGAGGGAAAGCTATTGTAGTACTATAGCAGGGAAACAGATAACTATTAAACAACTATTAGATAACTATTAGATAACAATTGAACAACAATTAATAGTTATCTAATAGTTATTCAATTGTTATCTAATAGTGGTGTAATGGTTATCTGCATCCATGTGTAATCTTTGTGATAAGCAGGATAGATTAATAGCTATTCTATGAAAGTCAATAGCTGTTCGTCTAAAGCCGAAGAGGATGTACTGTAAAAACCCGCATCTTTGATTCAATTTTTAGAGAGAGTAATGCTTTTACGGAAACTACCTCCGGAACTATTGATTGCCATCCTGGCGGCTCTTATATTTATTCCCTTCCTGGGAGCCACCCACCTGTTCGACTGGGACGAGATCAACTTCGCTGAAGCCAGTCGCGAAATGCTGATAACAAAGAATTATGCAATCCCCCAGATCAACTTTCAACCTTTCTGGGAAAAGCCTCCATTGTTCTTTTGGTTACAGGTGCTTTCGATGAAGATGTTCGGTGTAAATGAATTTGCGTCCCGCTTCCCAAATGCTGTTTGCGGAATACTTACCCTGGTGTTGTTGTTCCGGATAGGAACCCGTTTTGTAGATGCCAGGTTCGGCGCCATATGGGCCTTTGTCTATGCCGCTTCCCTTTTACCCCAACTCTATTTTAAATCCGGTATCATTGACCCGTGGTTTAACCTGTTCATCTTTCTTTCTATTTACCACCTGGCATTATACAGCGATAAGATCATTAATACTAAGGTGAAGCATATCATCCTTGCCGGGTTTTTTGCAGGCCTGGCCATGATGACAAAAGGACCTGTGGCTCTTCTCATCATCGGGTTATGTTATGGTGTGTATGCTGTTCTTACAAGATTCAGGCGGTTCATGAAGCCTGTGAATATCCTGTTATTTCTTTTATTATCAGCTCTCGTCGGCAGCATATGGTTTATAGCACTATGGCTGAACGGGCAGGAGCAGATCATCAGGGAATTTATTGTTTACCAGGTACGCTTGTTCAGAACTGAAGATGCGGGTCATGGAGGCCCTTTCTTCTATCATTTTATCGTGTTGCTGATCGGTTGCTTTCCTGCTGCTGCCATAAGCCTGTTGGCCATGCGTCGACTGGGCAGGGATGATTACGAGGTCCCGAAACATTTTCACCGCTGGATGCTGATCCTGTTCTGGGTAACACTTATCCTGTTCTCTATTGTCAAAACAAAGATTGTTCATTACTCTTCTCTTTGCTACTTTCCCTTAACCTTCCTGGCAGCAGTTAGCTTTTATTTCTTATACAAGAGGAAATGGAATTTACCTGTATGGAACAAAGCCTTACAGGTGATAACCGGTTTATTGCTCTCCCTCTTAATTATAGCGGTCACATTTATTGATAAGCTGAAGCCATGGTTATTAGAACCGGGGAGAATTAAAGACGAGTTTGCCAGAGCTAACCTACAGGCCAATGTTCACTGGAGCGGTTTTGAGATACTGGCAGGATTGATCTTATTAGCAGGAGTTGTATTCTTCCTGGTGTACTCAGGAAAGGTGATCCGCCGTTCACTGGTGATCCTGTTTTTTGCTTCACTTATAGCCGTTAATCTTACCATCATACTCGTCACACCTAAGGTGGAACCCTATTCACAGGGAGCAGCTATTGAATTCTATCAAAACAAAGTAAAAGAGAATGCTGTGATAGAAACGGTTGGTTTTAAGAGCTATGCAAACCTGTTTTATGGAAAGCGCCCCGCGTATTTAGGAAAACCGGTAGAGGATAGTATTCTTCAATATAATGTTCATCCGGAAGTTCCGGTTTACTATGTGGGAAAGATCCACAACAAGCAACAGAACATGGATGAAAACAATAAGCTTAAGGTGTTGTATGAGAAAAATGGCTTCGTTTTCTACCAATACCAGCGTTAATTACTGAACATTGCAGCACGATTAATTATCTCTATGCATATCAACTTTGAATTCAAAGCACGTCATAAAAATATAGACGCAGTTGAACAGCTATTATTAGCCGAAAAACCTTTATTCATAGGCGAAGATCACCAGGTGGACACCTATTTTAATGTGCCGCAGGGAAGGATGAAAATGCGGGAAGGCAATATTGAAAACTCCCTTATTTATTACGAAAGGACCGATGATGCATCAGCGAAGCAGTCTAATGTCACTCTATATCAACATCAGCCGGGAAGTAATTTAAAGCAGCTACTAACGCAGGCATTGGGAGTAAAGGTGGTGGTTGACAAAAAACGTAAGATCTATTTTATTGATAATGTCAAATTTCATTTCGACAGAGTCGAAGGGCTGGGCACCTTCCTGGAAGTGGAAGCTATTGACAAGGATGGGAGCATCGGTGTGGAAAGATTAAAAGAACAATGCAACTATTACGAACAGCTGTTGGGGATAAAAGAGGAAGATTATGTCTCACAATCGTATAGTGATTTGATGTTGGCAAAAAAATACTCAACTAAACATTAAAAGAATTTTTAGGATCATTGTTGTAAGACGTTGAAAGCCATGCTCTTCTATGTAAATGTATTTTCTGGCACACCTTTTTTGGGTATAATAGAAACTACAGGTATGAAAAGACAAAGGAAACTTCCCGAAGAAGAGTTGTCAGAGCTTACCGTTGATGATTTGTTGAACGACAAATTTGAGAATGTGCAGGGATCTTACCTGGAAGAGGAAGAAGATGAGGAGCAGACGGAGGAAGATTTGATCCTTGGTGATGAAGACGAACTGGAAGGCGATGAAGAGGAGTATGAAGTGGAAGTTGACGATGATCTGGACGACGATGACATTGACGAAGACGACCTTATTATCGAAGCCGATGACGAAGACGATTTAGATCTTGAGGAGGATGAAGATGATGAAGAAGAAGATCTGTAGACTAAACTTTATAAAGGATCATGTTGGGGCATGATCCTTTATTTTTCTGCCATGCGCATTAACTTTCTCGCATCCCCGATTGCATAACCATTTACATCATTATTGAAGAAAGCCCAGATCTGGTGGCCTTCATTTACCCAGCCTTTTATTTTTGAGGCATAATTCATTAGCATTTCATCAGAATATTGTGAGGCATAAAGGTGGCCGGGTCCGTGAAACCGTATGTAAACGTTTTTTGCGGTCACTTTCTCTGAATACGGAAATACATTACCTGATTGCGAGATCACCAGCCCTATATTAAATTCAGCCATAAGTGTGAGGCTGTCAGTTCCCAGCCAGCTATCATGACGGACCTCCATTACAAACGAATAGTCTTTATAAACAGAATTGAATAGTGAATACAAATGACTGGCACGTTCATACTGAAACGGCAACTTTGGAGGCAGTTGCACCAACACAGGTCCCATCCGTTCTTTCATAGGCTCAAAAACTTCAAAGAATCTCTCCAAAGGCTCTTCCGGGTCAATTAATCTTTTAATATGGGTAAGATACCGGTTGATTTTAGGACAGAACTTAAAATGCCCGGGCACTTTGTCGAGCCAGCCCTTAACTGTTACTGGTTTAGGCAAATGGTAAAAGCTGGTATTGATCTCCGAAATGTCAAACAATTGAGAATAGTAAGAAAGCCACTGAGGGGGTTTAAGTGCAGGAGGGTACAAAAGGCCGGTCCAGTGCTTATAACTCCAGCCGGAGGTGCCTATATGGACCCTGCTTTTCATAAAAAACAGTGAATAAAAGACATGCCACACAACTTTAAACACTGAATGGACGTCAATAAACAAATAAACTCAGGAATGAAAAACCCGTTAACTAAACGTTTAGGATTGACCAGGCAAAAGCCTGTGATCATTTCACCAGTACCGGCTATGAAGAGCGAGAAACCCTTGCCTTCATTAGGAGCTTGTATTGTTATGGACCTCATTGGTGCCGCCGTTGTTGTTATACCGGTTGCAGGTGAACTTATCTGGGCACCGATTTCAGCGTTCATTTTTTGGCGAATGTTTGGATTCAGGAAAGGATTCCTTGGTGGTATCTTCTCTTTTGTGGAGGAAATGATCCCGGGGCTGGACTTCATTCCTACGTTTACCATTATGTGGGCGGTACAGTTCTATAAAAGAAAGAAAGGTGCTATTTCTTTTAGTTCTCTTATTGGTTAATAATATCCACCAGTTTTAATTGCTGATCCAGCACCAGTAATTGTCCCACCGCTTGTGGGACAATTTTGCCATAGAGGTGATCGCATTTAAGCACCTGTGCCGGGTAAAGGCTGCACATGCGAAGAGCTTCCTCTACTTCAATATCTACTTCGTGCACAAGATTCAGGAAGGCCTGGTACATACTCAAAGCAGAACCACTGAGAATTCCACTGCTTTCATATTTATTACCAGCTAAATGATGCGGGTAGTATCCTGAGGATGTTTCTGTAACAGCATCAGTGATTGCAAACAGCCTCTTTCCCATTACTCTCTTTGCCAGTGCAATAGCGGTATAATCAACATGATAGCCATCAGGAATAATGCTGGCAAAAGTGTTTTCACTCATCATAGCAGCACCTGTCAGGCCAGGTGCACGGTGTTGCAATGGACTCATGGCATTATACAAGTGAGTTACTGTAGTGATCCCCTTATCAAAACCGTTCATTGCTTCTGCATAGGTAGCATTGGAATGACCCGCCGAGATCACGATGTCATAGGAAAGGACGAGGTCTATAACTTCTTTGCTGCATACTTCGGGTGCTAAAGTGATCATAGTGATTACTCCCTTTCCATACTCCAAAAGCTCCCTTGCTTCTTCAACTGTAGGTGAATGTATCAGCGATTCAATATGAGCCCCTCTTTTTACCGGGTTTATCCACGGACCTTCGAGGTGCAGTCCATGAACTCCAACACCTCCTTTCTCCAGGTATTCACGCGTAGCATCTATTCCTTTCCTGAAAACTTGTACGGTATTGGTAGCAAGAGTAGGCTGGAACAGGCAAGTTCCTTCAGCAGAAAACCGGCTGTTCATCAACTCCAGCGTGGAAGCCTCAGGGAAAACAGCTAACAACTTGCCGGCAGCTCCATAAACCTGTACATCAATAAAAGCGGGAGCGAGGAAGCAGTTTTCGTAATTAATACTATTTACAGGAGCATCTGAAGAAGAAATGATCTGGCTTATATGTCCGTCTTCTATGACTACTGAACGGTCCTCCAGCCATTCTGTTCCTGTGAAAATCCTTGGAGCCTTTACAATATTCTGCATCAGTGTAAAATTACTGCTACTTACCGCTTCTCATTTATTTCATCATAACTGTTTGCATGCCTGCAAATACTGATTTCCAGATAAGGCCAAAAAATGATTCAGTAGTAAGCCTGGCAACTTCTGCCTGTTCACCGCCTCTTTCCCTTCCATCAGCACCGGGATTCTGTGGATATGTAATCCTTTTTACAAGTTTGGTCATGAACTTCCTGGTTTTGGTAGCCCCGGTTTCTTCATCTGTTTTCCTGAATTCAAAAGAAGCATTGTTATAGAGGAAGTGAACTGTTGATGTGGCCTTGTAGTCCTCTCCTTTTACATGAAACAGCAGTCTTGATACGTATAAAGAGTGTACAATTATATTACCAAGAGGAAGCGCAACTGGATTTACTTGTGCTGCAGAAACATTTCGAATGGAACCATCAACATCAAAGCGTCCATTTGTGGAGTCAAGATAAAAGATAAAATCTGCGACTATAGGACTGCCGCCGAGTATAGTACCATTAGCATGAGCAAGCATATGTGGATCATGGAATATACGTATGGGATCATTAGTAATATTAGTGATGTTAAGGTGAATGTTTTTTAATCCTATGGTGGCCGTTCCCCCCGTTACACTGTTCTTTTCTGTGTAATCAAGTTGCAGGTTACTTAAAGTACACTTGCCCACATGCAAGGTGGAACCTATTTTAAGCAATTGTTGATGAGGAAACTTTCCAATCTTGGATTCATAGCTATGTGGCAGTGAACGATCGAGGTATATGGAAATGGAAGGGTTGCTGATAGTAATGCTATCCGCTTCAATGAGATCATACCTGATATACCGGTCAATTCTGATATTGCTGAATTTAATCCTGTCGAAAACAATATCGTAGATCGTTCGTTGCAGGCTGTCTCTCTTAACATACTCCTCCCTTGCAAGGGTAGGCTGCAGATGAAAACTATCCACCACTACTTCCCTCTTTTCAGAAGAGTAAGTGAACTGAGTTGCCTGCATTTTATACACGGAATCTTTGGTCAGGAACATCAGGTCCATGAAATGTAATGTCAGTTCTTTCATGAACCCTATACGGCTGGTGTCTGCAGCGGAAGTACTGTCTACTTCAATATCGTGCAACAGGGCATCACAACGGCCGAATTGTACACGAACAGGTTCTGAAGTGTCCGCATGGCTGTACGCCAGCTTAATACCTTCCAGTTTAATGTTTTTTATTCCAATACTGCGGATAACCGGTTGTATGGCTTTCCACACAGGTTCCCTGTTTCTCTTTATAGTGTCTGCCTTATGAGGATGACGGGAGAGGCTGATGTCAGCATCGCTTGACAGTATCTCTTCCACCCTTATCCGCTTACCAAACAAAAGCGACATTATACCAACACCCCTTATGTGGCCATGACGCATGTTCAATGACATCGTCAAGGCAGGTAATGTGTTCTTTTGTTGCAAGTTCCTGTACTTGCTACTGTCAAGAAATATCTCCAGCCCACTCACTTCCACATTACCGCCAAAAAGATCAGTGTGGAGTTCCCGTAGTTTGTAATTATATAAGCTGTCCGACCCTGTGATGATCAGGGTATTCAAACGGCTCTTTAACACGGGCTCAAACCGGGTATTTACAAGTATGAAAAGGGAGACGAGAAAAATGGTAATGATAGCGATTGCTACCATCATGATCATCTTATACTTTCTGTTTTTCCGGACAGGTTGCATTCACCCGGATAGGTATAAAAGCTATGCCAGTACTAGTTAACGAGGAATCGATAGCCAATGCCTTTGATGGTAATGATCTCTATCGTAGGATCCAGCTTGAGATAGTTGCGCAATTTAGTTATATAAACGTCGAGGTTGCGGCTGTTGAAGAAAGAATCGCTGCCCCAGAGTAGTGTCAGGATCTCGCTTCTCTCCACAATCTTATCGCGGTTCTCATACAAGATCTTCAGCAACTCACTTTCACGATAAGATAGTTTCTTATGTTCTTTGGGATGCTCTAACGTCTGGCGGCGGGTGTTAAAGGTGTAATGGCCGATCGAGACTTCCTCCTGCATCTCTTCAGCAGGCTTGTGCTTCAGTACATTTTCAATGCGCACAATCAATTCTTCAATGCTGAATGGCTTCCGGATATAGTCATTGCCACCAACCTTAAATCCATTCACCACATCACCTGTCTGCGATTTGGCACTAAGAAAAATTATAGGCACCTGGTCATTTCTTTCGCGTATCTCATCGGCAATAGCAAAACCATCTTTATTGGGAAGCATGATGTCGAGTACGCAGACATCCGGCTTTGTTCTCTGGAAGACTTCGAGGGCTTTGGCACCGTCTTCCTCCAACTGGACTTCATAACCACGACTCTGCAGGGATTCGCTTACGATCTTAGCCAGGAAAGTTTCGTCTTCAACGTACAGAACTTTTGCCTTTTTCATATAAGCTAATTGGTAAGTAAAGTAACTAAGAAACCTGCGTACGGGGTAAACTAATAATAAACTTTGTACCCGTACCCTCGCCTGAATCCACCCTTATTTCTCCTTTATGTTTGTCTACAACATGAGCCACATAACTTAATCCCAGTCCATAGCCTTTAGCATTATGCAGGTTACCTGTGGGTACTCTAAAAAACTTCTCAAATATCTTTCCATGGTATTCGGGCGAAATACCAATCCCTGTATCTGAAATGGTGAGAACTACGAAGTTGTTTGCATCCTTGACATTGATTTCTATCCGGGGCTTTTCACTGCTATACTTTAAAGCATTATCCACCAGGTTGAAGATCACACTCACCAGGTGAAGGCGGTCACCTTCCAGGGTAGTATCTCCTTCGGAGCACACATTTACACAAGCCTTTCTCTTTTCAAACTGCAATCGTAATGAAGCAGTTACTTCTTCCACCAATAACTTCATATCCAGGGGCTCATATTTCAACTCTATTTCCTTCTTTTCAAACATGGAGAGTTTCAATACCTTATCAACCAGCAGGGATAAACGCTGCAGTTCATTGGCAGAAATGTCCAGGTATTCCTTTCGCCTGTTTGCATCAATGTTTGAACTAAAGTTGCGCAAGGCTTCAATGGCAACACTTACTGTTGCAATTGGTGTCTTTAATTCATGAGTTATGTTGGAAATGAATTCGTTCTTGATATCGGCCAGCCTTCTCTCGCGGGAAAGGCTTTTGAATAATAAAGTGAAAGAAAGAATAGTAAATCCCACCAGGAAGATGGAGAATAGGATGGGAGCTGTTAATCTCTTCAACAGGAATAGAAATGTATTCTTCAGATCCAAATGGAAAGTTACAGGGTTGCGGAAACCAATCGTCATTTCGTTGAAAACCGGTTGTTCCGTCTCTTTAGTGGGCACTCTGAATATTGCAAAATCAATATTAAGTTTATTGTCTTTTAATCTCTGCTGGTAAGCAGAATCTATTTCCACAACTTTTATGGAATCCTGTAAGGAATCAATATCAAAAAGGAATTGCACAAGGCGGTTTTGCCTTCCCGAAATATTACCTTTTGCCAATCGCAGCGAGTCAGCACGGGAGATTACAATCTTCGTCTTACCTGGATCATGAGTTCTCTCCATCACGGCATCCATCATACCTATGATTTTCTGGTCTTGCCTCATCGGCATGAATTCCCTATCACGACCCCGTTCCCGGGTAAATAATCTCTCTTTAGTACTCGTGTCAATTATAAAACGATCCAGTTTTAGCCTGGAAGCCTGCAGTGAACGAATGGATTCCCTGAACAACATGTTGGTGCGCATGTCCAGGGTTCTTTCTTCCCTTTCATAACTTTTTGTGAGCCAGTATAGTTGAAAACCTGCAATAGCCAAAATAGTTATTGCCATGATTACGGGTAGCCACCGTTTACTTTTCAGCTTTTGCATCTAAACAAAATTACCCTTTCTATTTGCCGTTCATAATTAGTTTAACCATTATTAACGTGTTTTCAACGTGCATTAACAGGTTTTAAATAGCAATGAATATACATTTGATTGAAATGCTTATGATATGAAACAATTAATTGTGCTCTTTTTTGTCGCCAGCAGTTTATTTGCACAGGCCCAAATTAAAGAAGGTCGTGTGGTTTATGAAAGAACTGTCCAACTGGCTATAAGAGCTTTCAGCAATAATATGGATATAGCTTCCCAGCTTCCTAAATCCCGTACAGATCAATTTGAATTGTTGTTTAGCCCCCACCAGTCTTTATGGCAATATCTTCCAAGCGCACTCAATGAAGATCCCGGGACTTTTGTAGGTAATGGAGTTGTTGTTCGTATGGGAGGAGGAGCCAATGAAGCTTCATTCCAGGATTATGAGAAGGGTACTCGTCTTGACCAAAGAGAAATAGCTGAAAGAAATTTCGTCGTAAGTGATACCATCCGTAAACTAAACTGGAAAGTGAGTGACGAGACTAAACAGATATTGAATTTTACTGCACATAAAGCTACAGCACAGCGGGTGGGAACACGCCCCCAGGTTACTATGGAAAATGGTGAAATAAAAAGGATGATAATCCCTGATACTGCAACAGTGGTCGCATGGTTTACCACCGACATCCCTGTACCTGCAGGTCCCGATTATGCAGGCCAATTACCCGGTTTAATCCTGGAATTGGATGTAAATAATGGACAATCGAAGTTTAAGGCTGTTGAATTCTCCCCTAAAGTAAATACAGCAAAGATCAAAGAACCTAAAGAGGGAAAGAAACTCACCGCAGAAGAGTTTAATAAAGAAAGGGATCGGCTTCTGGATGAAATGCGTAAGAACATGCCGGCAGGAAATGTCATTCGCATGAACTAAATGGTTTTTTAAATTGTCTAAGTCTGATATGATGTATAAAAAAGAGGCTACCTTATGGGTAGCTTCTTCATTTAGGTGGGTAGTGTTCTTCTATTTCTTTGCGTTTACATTGATCACCAGCTTTCCATTCACATATTCAGGAAGAATGTTGGCAAGATCGGGGGTAAGGCAATGTTCTATATCCCGCTGCAATCCAAAATTAGTTAACCGGTGATAGTGTGATGCATCATTATCCCTCATGTATCCATACATATCACCCTTTGCGGTAAGGTAAACCGTTTCGGCAAGGTGAGACGAATCGCAATTGATTGCGAAGTATTGTTTGATCCTGTTCACCACAGCGCCGGCAAAGAGAGTATCCTCAATATTTACTTTATCTTTCCAGGCAGAGCAGGCAAGGATCACACTCCTGTTCATTTGCACCAGGTGTTCACATACGGCCGTAAGGTTAAGAAACGAGCCGGTAATAATCTCTGTAGCCCCTCTTGTGAGGGCCATATGCAGCAGGCGCGTGCCATTGGTGGTCGTTAACACTAATGTCTTTCCCTCTATAAATTCTCTTGGATATTCAAACGAACTGTTTCCATGCTGCAATCCCGGTGCAATCTGGCCATCCCTTTCACCGGCAGTAATACACTCCAGTTCCCGCCCTAAGCGTATGCATTTGGATACCGAATCAACTGGAATGATTTCTTTCGCCCCATTGAACAGGGCTGTTGCTATGGTAGATGTCGCCCTTAATACATCAATGACCACTACGATGGTGTTATTAACATCATAGAGGTGCAGTAATGCCGGCGAGAGGCAGGTAAATAATGTAGGTTTCGTATTTTCTTTCATCAATTAACTAAATGGGAATTTAACCACCTTTGCCTTCAATAGTTTATCCCTGACTTTCACGTAAATAATGGAATCTAATTCTGAAAAGTCTGTTTGCACATACCCCATCCCGATTGCTTTATTTAAACTGGGAGATTGTGTTCCGGAAGTAACATAACCTATTTTAGTTCCGTTTTCATCACATATTTCGTAGTTATGTCGTGGTATGCCCCTGTCGATTATCTCAAATCCAACCAGCTTTCTTTTAACGCCTTCCGCCTTTTGTTTTTCAATTATTTCTTTAGCTGTAAACTCCTTATTGAACTTTGTTATCCAACCCAATCCTGCTTCCAAAGGAGAAGTCGTATCGTCGATGTCATTGCCATATAAGCAATATCCCATTTCAAGGCGAAGGGTGTCCCTGGCTGCTAAACCGATAGCTTTTAATCCCTGCGGCTCTCCGACTTTAAAAATGGAATTCCAGATCTTTTCAGCGTTATTGTCTTTGTTTTCAAAGTAGATCTCCACTCCCCCGGCACCAGTATAACCAGTAGCGCTAACCAGCACGTTATCTATGCCATCGAATTTGCCTTTTACAAAAGTGTAATACTTCAGGTTGAGAAT
>JBLNAY010000347.1:0-2636 GCA_050259715.1 Candidatus Dadabacteria bacterium | reverse complement strand
CCCATCCAAGTTTATTACTGATAACCACATTTTCTTTAGGTACCTGGAGTTCATTAAGGCATTTACCTAAAGTTTCCAGTGCCAGTCCTGCTCCATACTTACCTGCTGAATCAAAAACTACCTTACCTTTTGAGTGAGCAATACACTCTCTTACTATATCTAATTTACTTTGGTAATCAAGTGCTACAAATAAATTGCCCAATCCACTGGTACCAAATATCACAGGAGGTAAGTCAATAACCGCATCTGCTGTTGTTTGTTTCCCAGCCTCTTGCTGGAACAGATTATCCATACATATTCTCCTTTTATTAATCCTATATTTTTAGAGCACTGTGCTAATAGCAGGCTCCTTTTCTATATCAACACTACTTATTACTTTATAACCTCTCCAGCCAAAGTAGCACACGAAAATGAAACACACCATCGGCACCAGGTACCCCAACTGGATATTGCCTGTGCCATCAGCTATATAACCGAATATTCTCGGCAGAATAGCACCACCAACTATTGACATTATAATTAGGCTACTTCCATATTCTGTGTCTCCGCCAAGGTCTTTAATCCCTAAAGCAAATATTGTTGGGAACATAATAGACATGAAGAAACAGATCAGGATCACCGTATACACGGTTATCATGCCATGAGCAATGGTGGCAATGATGCACAGTAATACATTGATAGCAGCATACATTGCCAATAACCTGTTAGGTTTCACATACTTCATTGCAAACGTGCCGGCAAACCGACCGATTAAAAAAGCTATTCCACACGCACCTAAAAAGTCGGCTGCTCTTATCTGGGAAATATCAGCAGACTTCGTTGCGTAAAGAATAAATAAACTAAATACACACACCTGCGCCCCTACATAAAAGAATTGTGCAATCACTGCCCAGGTAAGGTGTTTGCTTTTGAAGGCATGAAGAATGTTCTGACTTTTTTCTTTTCCTTCTTTGTGCTGAATTCGCGGCAATTTGGTGAGCGCAAAAATGATTGCTATTAAAACCAGCACGCTCCCCAAAATAAAGTATGGTGTCTTTACCGACGATGCTTCAGATGCGAGAGCCACTTTGCGTGCAGATTCGGTCATAGAATTTAATTCCTGGTCGGTATAACCTTTAGTCAGGATCACCCTTGCACCTATGATGGGCGCAACCGCAGCTGCGAGACCATTAAAAGACTGTGCGAGGTTGAGTCTTTGAGTACTGCTTTCATGAGGTCCCAAAGCACTGGCATACGGATTAGCTGCTGTCTCCAGGATGGTCAAACCGCAGGCTATGATAAATAATGCCAACAGGAAGAAATAATAAGATTGGGTATTGGCAGCGGGTATAAACAGGAAGGAACCACAGGCAAAAAATAGCAGGCCGGTAATGATTCCACTCTTATAGCCGAAGCGCTTCATTATATATCCTGCCGGCAACGCCATGAGGAAGTAAGCAATGAATACAGCTGAATCGACTAAAGTTGATTGCGTGGTATTCAGGGTAAAAGACTTCTTAAGGTGCGGAATCAGGATAGGATCCAGGTTGTGAGCAAAACCCCAGAGAAAAAACAAGGAAGTCACCAGGATAAATGAAAAACGTGTTTTGTTATCTACCATAAAGATTTCAGATGTTCGATTGTGATTATAATGGTTAATTATCTACCATAATGGTAGACAGCAGGAAAGATATAGGAGCTCTTTGATCCAAAATTAAACTGCAATAGCATTTTGTAGTTTAAATTCAGCAATATTAGATAGGAGGTGATTATCAATAGCATCAATAACCTTTTTCATCAGGCAGGCATTCGTCACATCCTCCGTATTATAGGAGTAATTTCTCTGGTCGATCTTACTCCCATTGCACATGACGCTATTCAATGTTGAACGGATCAATACAGTTCTCCTGTTACCTACAAGGCTAAATAATTCTTCATCTTTATTCACCACCTGCGGTACAATCCTGTACTGGTGTGTGCGTGTGCGAAAGGTTACATTGATAATAAAATCTTTCATGGCTGAATCGATAATTTATTTTGTTTGTTTTGGTTTCTACTTTTTGGAGTTATTGAATTCTGTTCACTGGTGACAAAGTATGTCTTCCCTTTTGTTGTACTAAAGGTTGTCACATACCCATATGCCGTGTTCTTTGACCGGGCCTGCACTCCAACTACTTTTATGGGTTCATTTGTTCTCAGGGTGCAGACTGCACCATTAACTGATTGTATGGTTGCTGTTCTCAACCTGTGATTTTGCCAGTTCAGACCTATCGTGAAATTACCCCTCGCCTTCAACCCTTTCACTTCACCGTTCACCCATTCACCAGGTAAAGCAGGTAAGAGGTGGAGTTCTTTATTCTGACTCTGCAAAAGCATTTCTGCAATTCCTGCGGTGCCGGCGAAATTTCCGTCAATCTGGAATGGAGGGTGTGCATCAAAGAGGTTCGGATAGGTTCCACCGCCGGAAGCGTAAACAGTGCCTGCTTCACCCGTGAGATGCAGCAGATCCCTTACGAGAGAATAAGCATGATTACCATCGAGTAGTCTTGCCCAGAAGTTGATCTTCCATGCCTTGCTCCACCCGGTACCTTCATCACCCCTTATTTCCAAAGTCTTCTTAGCAGCGGCTGCGAGCTCCGGGGTAGTCACAGGTGATA
>JBLNAY010000346.1:0-5822 GCA_050259715.1 Candidatus Dadabacteria bacterium | reverse complement strand
ATGCGCATGCCATGGCTGATAGCGTCCACTGCTGCCTTGGTGCCACAGTAAACATTACCCCTTTCATAAATGTCCTTGGCTGCAATAGATCCCAGGTTGATGATATGTCCTTTCTTTCTCTCTTGCATGAATGGAACAACCGCCTTGCTCACATATAGAAGGCCTTTAATGTTCGTATCTATCATGCGCTCATAATCATCTATCACTCCTTCCTGGAACAATCCCCTTCCCACCGCCAGGCCTGCACTATTTATGAGTATATCAATTTGCTTCCATTCTGCCGGTAACGAGTTGATGGATTGCTTCACTGCTTCATTATCCCTCACGTCAAAAGGCAGCAGATAGCAGCTTACGCCATATTCCCCTTCCAGTTTTTGTTTTAAGTTCTTTAACCGCTCTTCCCTGCGGCCATTCAGTATAAGATCATACTTCGCGGCGGCAAACTTATAAGCGCAGGCTTCTCCAAATCCTGATGTTGCCCCTGTAATAAATACTATTTTGTTCATCTGTAAAAAAATGCGAAGGTAAGGAGAGGGGGGATATGGGAGGCCGGATGCGGATGCGAGATACGAGACCCCGGATGGTTGCTCCCGTTTAATGTTCGAAGAACATACCACCACACCTTTGAAGTATGGCAGAACCCGAGGAACACTAATAGAGATTAGAGATTAGGGGTTAGAGATTAGGGGTTAGAGGTTGGAGGTTGGAATGAAGAAGGAAACGACTTACGCAACCCTTAAACCTTTAAACGATAAACCTTAAACCTTTAAACGATAAACCTTAAACCTTTAAACGTAATTTCCCTGCGTGAAGATCATCAACCGCACAGTATGGATTCTTTCCCTGGTAAGCCTGTTTGCCGATGTAGCCAGCGAAATGCTCTATCCCGTTATACCCGTTTACCTCAAGGAGATCGGCTTTTCTGTTCTGCTCATTGGCCTGCTGGAAGGTGTTGCCAACTTCACGGCTGGCCTTACCAAGGGTTACTTCGGGAAGAAAAGTGATGAGAAGGGATTAAGGCTGCCCTTTGTGAAACTGGGATATTTCTTTGGCGCCATCTCCAAGCCCATGATGGCGCTGTTTACTTATCCTCTCTGGATCTTCGGGGCAAGAACCATTGACCGGTTGGGCAAAGGATTAAGGACAGCAGCCAGGGATGCGTTGCTATCACAGAATGCCACCCCTCAAACGAAAGCACGGGTTTTCGGATTTCACCGTACTTTGGACACCATAGGTGCCGCCATTGGCCCCACGATAGCCCTGGCACTATTGATCTTCTTCCCGCATCGTTACGCGCTGATATTCATGGTAGCTTTTATCCCAGGGCTTATTTCGGTATTACTCGTGTTTTTTATTAAGGAAAAGAAAGCTCCTTCCTCCACGCTGGGAAAGGGAAACTTCTTTTCTTTCTTTAAGTACTGGCATATTGCCCCGGCTGACTACAAAAGGCTGGTTATCGGGTTGTTGCTGGTGGCCTTATTCAACAGCTCCGATGTATTCCTGTTGCTGAAGACCAAAGAAGTTACCGGCAACGACCAACTGACCATAGGTGTTTATATTTTATACAACCTGGTATTTGCTGCGGCGGCTTATCCTTTGGGGGCTCTCGCCGACCGCATCGGCATAAAAACGGTTTTCTTCAGCGGGCTAGTTCTCTTTGCCCTGGTGTACCTGTTGTTTGGCATCAGCCAGTCGGTGGTTTTGATCTTTGCCGGTTTTGTTATTTACGGGCTGTACGCTGCCGCCACCGAGGGGATCACCAAGGCGTGGATCACCAACATGGCCCATGGAAAGGATACCGCCACGGCCATTGGCTTTTACACCTCGTGCGAGAGCATCTGCACTTTGCTGGCCAGTGTCATCGCGGGAGCTATCTGGACGGGGTTCGGCAGCAGAGCTACCTTTTTTGTTACCGCCGCCATGGCCCTTGTGGCGTTGATCTATTTGTCTATAGTATTGCGCAGAAGACAGGTCATTGAACAATAACAAAACAATTTTTACCTTTTGCCCATGCGACCAACTGTTGCATTATGGGATAGAGCTCCTTTTATCCGGCTGGTAGTTGCTTTAAGTCTGGGGATATTGCTCCAGTGGCAACTTTCATTTTCTTTAATCAACCTGTTGATCAGTTTTTTTATTTGCCTGAGCGGGATAATTATCTATTCTCGGCTGTCTGTTCAACAGAAATTCAGATTATCCATCGTCAATGGGATTCTTGTAAATATAATGATCGGTTCCGTTGGATGTATTTTAATATGGCTCCAGGATATCAGACACGATCCAAATTGGTTCGGACATAAATACCATGAATCAGATTTGATACTTGCAACTATTAATGAACCTTTGGTAGCTAAAGCAAATTCGTATAAGGCCATTGCGGTTGTTCAAAGAATTAATTGTGGTGGAGCATTAAATGATGCAGATGGAAAGATTATCATCTATTTTAAAAAGGATTCTATTAATTCTACTCTGAATTATGGAAATCAAATACTTTTCAGAAGACCTTTAAGCCTCGTAAAAAATACGGGTAATCCGGGCAGTTTTGATTACCGGAGATACTCATTATTCCAGGGGATTACTCACCAGGTTTACTTAACTTCTTCAGATTATAAGATATTACCCGGGCTACACCGGAAGGCTTTTAAAAGTTTTATTTATGACAGCAGGCACTGGGTTGTTAATACATTAAAAACCTACATTCCCGGAGCCAAGGAACAAGGATTTGCCGAAGCTATATTGATAGGTTATAAAGATGACCTGGATAAGAATTTAGTACAGGCGTACTCAAACACCGGTGTAGTTCATATCATAGCTATTTCCGGATTACACCTCGGGGTTATTTACCTTCTTTTATTATTCTTTCTGAAACCTTTAAAAAACCGAAAGCACTTTAACTGGATACGGTTGCTGGTAATAATTTGTGGCCTATGGCTATTCAGTATTCTTGCAGGAGCACAGCCTTCTGTATTGCGATCTGCTCTAATGTTTAGCTGTCTTGCTGCAGGTGAAGCATTTTCAAAAAAAAGTTCCATTTACAATAATCTTGCTTTATCAGCTTTTGTGCTTCTTTGCTTTAATCCATTCTGGCTGTGGGATGTGGGCTTCCAATTATCCTATGCTGCCGTATTAAGTATTATTGTATTTTTCAAGCCGGTATATAACTGGTTCTATTGCACAAATAAGCTATTGGACTTCTGCTGGAAAACACTGGCAGTAACCATTGCTGCCCAAATACTTACTCTTCCTTTAGGCATCTTTTACTTTCACCAGGTACCACTCTTATTCCTGTTCACGAATTTTGTTGCAGTGCCTGTCAGTAGTTTGATAGTGATCTTAGAGATCATTTTATGTGGTCTTACTTTCATTCCTTTCTTAGGTAAGTTAGTTGCAGAACTATTAGTGCAATTAATTGTCTTTATGAACAATTACATCGAAGGTATCAATGTAATACCTTTCTCCACATGGAGTAATTTATACATTAACCATGTACAGGTCATCTTATTATTCCTTTTGATCACAGGGGTGTATTATTGGCTGCTGGAGAAAAAGAAATCAGGCTTATGGTTTTCATTGTTTTCTCTATTATTGTTTAGTAGCGTGCAGTTCGCGAATGAAATTAAAGCCAGTCGCCAGAAGCAATTGGTTGTCTACAATGTGCCAAAGCTAACTGGCATTGATCTCATAAACGGAACTTCATATTCTTTTATAGGAGATCGACAACTACTGCATGATTCCTTCCTTATTAACTTCAACCTACAGCCTAACAGGACTTTGAAACACTTACAAAAGCGTAATGATAGTTTATCAGAATTGCATGATTTCAACTTTAACCAAAAGCACATTGTTCTGTTTGATTCTAATCTCCGGTATGCACCAGCCCCGGTGAAAGAGAAGATAGATATCGCCATACTCGCAAAGAATCCTAAACTGTATATATCTACTCTCATGAATGTATTTGATATCGAACAGGTAGTGATCGATGGTTCTGTTCCTTCATGGAAAGCAAGGCTATGGCAACATGACTGTGATTCTATCCACCTTCCTTGTTATAATGTAAGTGAAAAAGGTGCTTTTGTGATGAATTTTGACTAGACTACATTTGCTGCCTCAAGGAACTCTTTCTCATGAATAAGAAAATTACTTCGGCACTTATTTCTGTCTTCTATAAGGACGGACTGGATATCATTGCGCGTCAACTGCAAAAACAGGGAGCCACCATCTACTCTACCGGCGGCACACAAACCTACCTGCAAAACCTTGGCATCGAAGTGGTGCCCGTGGAAGACCTGACCTCCTATCCCTCCATCCTGGGAGGACGCGTGAAGACCTTACATCCTTCCGTGTTCGGCGGCATCCTGGGAAGACGCAGCAACCAACAGGACGTGCAGGAAATGAAAGAATATCAAATCCCGGTAATTGACCTTGTCATCGTGGACCTCTATCCCTTTGAAGAGACATTAGCCTCCACACGCTCAGCTTCTTTTACGGGCACAGCCCAGGAGGCCGAAAAGCAGGTGATTGAAAAAATTGATATAGGCGGTCCTTCTATGATACGTGCCGCTGCGAAGAACTTTGCCGATGTTGCAGTTATTGCTTCCAAAGATGATTACACCCCGGTCGCCAACTACCTGGAACAACAAAACGGTGAGATCACCCTGGAGCAAAGACGTGAACTGGCAGCCAAAGCATTTGCTGTGGTTACCGGTTACGATATAGCGATCAATAATTATTTCCATCCTGCTGCTCCCCTGCGTGTAATAGGTACGGGTGAAAAGAAAAGCCTGCGCTATGGAGAAAACCCCCACCAGCCGGCTACCTTCTTCGGTAGCCTGGAAGAGTGCTTTGACCAACTGCACGGTAAGGAAATCAGCTACAACAACCTGGTAGATATTGATGCCGCGATCGAGTTGATAAAGGAATTTTCCGCTGAAGCAAATAACGATTCACCGGAAGTTGTATTTGCAGTGATCAAACATACCAATGTTTGTGGCATTGCGCAAAGAACTACTGTGGAACAGGCCTGGAAGTCGGCCCTGTCATCCGACCCGGAAAGTGCTTTTGGCGGAGTGCTGGTGTGCAATAAAGAAGTGGATGCAACCACCGCGGAAGCCATTAACGCGATATTCTTCGAAGTGCTGATAGCGCCCTCTTTCGCCGCTGAGGCGCTACAAATACTAAAGAGTAAGAAGAACAGGATTTTACTGCAATTGAAGCAATTACCGGCCACTCACCAGGTGTATAAAAGTGTTGTGAACGGCACACTGGTTCAGCAGAAAGACGAAGGTAATTACGAGAAATGGGAAGAAGTAGGTGGCAGAAATACCACGGCGGAAGAGAAAGACAACCTGGTATTTGCCAACATCATCTGCAAGCACCTGAAGTCAAATGCTATAGCTCTTATTAAAGACAAGCAACTGGTAGGCAAGGGTTGCGGGCAGACCAGCCGCATTGATGCACTGAGGCAGGCTGTGGATAAAGCAAAACAATTCAACTTCGACCTTAAAGGTGCCGTTATGGCCAGTGATGCGTTTTTCCCATTTAATGATTGTGTGCAACTCGGGTATGAAGCCGGTATCACGGCATTCATTCAGCCGGGAGGCTCCATACGCGACCAGGAAAGTATAGATCTTGCTAAAGAAAAAAGCCTTGCAATGGTGTTAACGGGGATGAGGCATTTCAGGCATTAGTAGTTTGGGCTTTTGACTCGTCCCTGCTTTTTTTACCACATAGGTAGGGAGGGCACATAGGGACACATAGGTTTATTTCTTAAGGATTTACACAACTTCTTTCCCTACTATCCTGTTATGGTTTTAATAGTTAAA
>JBLNAY010000345.1:0-3413 GCA_050259715.1 Candidatus Dadabacteria bacterium | reverse complement strand
CTTCCTTTCATTTCACAACGAAATGATTGTGTTTCACCTGGTGCAATTTGCTTTTGTTGCTGCCATTTTCTTGTTCTTTGGTTGGCTAACCACACTATTGTTTGTCTTTGCTGCTTTAAATGGAATTCTACTCTTAGAAACCGTCAATTATATTGAACATTATGGGTTGCAGCGTAAGTCTATTGCTGAAGGCAAATACGAAAGGGCTATGCCTGAACACAGTTGGAATAGTAATCACATTATAGGCAGAGTAATGCTTTTCGAATTGAGCAGGCATAGTGATCATCATTATCTTGCCAGCAGGAAATACCAGGTGCTCCGTCATCACGAAAACTCTCCGCAGATGCCCACTGGTTACCCAGGCATGATGTTGCTCTCCTTAGTGCCTCCTGCATGGTTTAAGGTAATGAACAAAAGAGTAAACGCTGTGCACCGGGATACTCCCGATCCACAAACGATACTACTTGGCCAGCAGGATGCGAAATCCCACAGCTAAAGCAGTGGAAGGATTCAAATTCATTCCAACAGAAACGCCTTTTGTTGTGCTACTTGATTGAGTTGTAGGACTTATATACACATTTTCACCTTTGCTATATCCAATGTGCAACATATTTGGCAGTCCGAGTTCTAATTGAATTCTTTTACTGATCCCATACGCAATGCCGGGAGAGGCATTAAGAGAAATGCCCCAGCTATTGGTATGGTTTTCAACCTGGCTGGCATAGTAAGGATAGTTCTGTTCAGAGTGATTGTAATCCAAACCTGCCTGGCCAAACACGTAAAATTCTTTTCCGAGCGGTACATATCTTCTTGTAAATATCCCGGCACCATAGCTGGTGTAGGTTGTATACTCAGGTTGTTGAGAATTATTGTTTTTATCAGTTCCATAATAAGCATTCATCCCCCAGATAACATTTTCTTTGGTAGCCACACCTATGGAAGGAGATATCAAAATGTTGGATTGTTTGCTGGTTATAGTGGAATTACTGCTTTCTACTTTATAGGTATTGGAACTGATTGTTCCTCCTAATAAGACAGCTCCTTTCCTGATTTGGGCATTAACTAAAATAGAGAGTAAAATTGCACAGGGTAGAAGTATACTTTTCATAAGCAGGGTTTAGTAATAGACAATAAAGGAATGCCATATCATGCATCCCTTTAACCAGTTTAACACAGCTTTTAAAATAAGAGATCAGATCATCTCACTACCAAAGTAACCATGTAGTACAACCGGTATTTTAATCCCATTCTCGTCCTGGTTATTTTCTAACAGGCAGGCCAGGATACGTGGCAACGCAAGAGAGCTTCCATTAAGAGAGTGTGCTAATTGAGTTTTCCCCTTTTCATCCTTAAAGCGGATCTTCATCCTGTTGGTCTGGAAGGATTCAAAGTTGGAGACGGAACTAACTTCCAGCCATTTATCCTGGGCGGCACTATATACTTCAAAGTCGTAGGTGAGGGCAGAAGTAAAGCTCATATCTCCCCCGCATAAACGTAAAATTCTGTAAGGCAGCTCCAGGCTTTGCACCAGCTTTTCAACATGCTCCACCATGTTTTCCAATACATCATAACTGGATTCGGGATGCACCAGTTGAACGATCTCCACCTTGTCGAACTGGTGTACTCTATTCAAACCTCTCACATCCTTTCCATAGCTTCCTGCTTCCCTGCGGAAACAAGGTGTATAGGCCGTCATTTTAATTGGCAGATCCGTTTCTTTGAGTATCACATCCCTGTAGATGTTAGTCACAGGCACTTCAGCTGTAGGTATCAGGTACAGGTTGTCTTCATTCACATAGTACATCTGTCCTTCCTTATCCGGCAATTGCCCAGTGCCGTAAGCAGTGACTTCATTCACCATCAAAGGCGGCATATATTCAGTATATCCTGCTTTTGCATTATACTCGAGAAAGTATTGTATTAAAGCCCTTTGTAGTTTGGCACCCTTGCCAATGTAAACAGGAAAACCACTCCCGGTGAGCTTATTTCCTAATTCGAAATCGATGATGTTGAATCGTTTGGCAAGTTCCCAATGAGGCACAGCAGTCTTTGGTAATTCTGGTTTACTTCCTCCTGTTCTCACTATTTCATTATCTTCGGGAGTTTTGCCTTTTGGCACTTTCATTGAAGGCAGGTTCGGCAGCCGCACCAGCAAATCATTCAGTTGTTTTTCTTTTAAATCCAGGTTAGTTTGAATAGGGTCCAGTTGTTTTTTTAATTGCTCAACTTCTGATTTCTTTTTTTCAGCTTCTTCTTTTTGCCCACTTTTCATGAGCATCCCGATATCTTTTGAGGCGGCGTTGATCTTTGCTTTTGTTTCATCAAAATCAAATACAAGCTTCTTCCTTTCATCATCCAATGAAATAACCTGGTCTACAAGCTCAATTTCTTTGAAATTCTTTATAGCCAGGCGTTCTTTTACCAGGTCTGTATTATTTCTTAATGTGCTCAACTGCAGCATATTGCTTATTATTTGAAGTGCCGCACAGATAACTTCAAAGAAGGAGCAAAATTCCTGTGTATTAAGTACTTCCCGGTATACAATTTCCGGAACGCTCTACTCATTGGCCCCTGATAACACCTTACTCATTTCAACAGGATAGAAACGACCTCCTATAGGTATCGATAACTATCAGATCGGTAATAGATCGGAATTAGATCGGAATTAGATCGGAATTAATTCCGATCTAATTCCGATCTAATTCCAATTAAATAGCGATCTCATTCCGATCCCCGGTTATTCAACACTAATGGCAACCTGCCTAAATGGTCTCCTTTAACCAGGGCAAGAGTCAGTTGCGGGTTTTGTACATTGAGAAAAACAAACTTGCTTTGCGCTCATGAATTTTAGTGATGACCTGCAGGCAAGGTGGTGGAAACTGGAGGAAAAGTTGGCAGAACGCTTTGGCAAAAAGCCAGATGTGGAAAGTGTGTTATTCCTGATAGGCATGCAGGTGCTTGGAGATGTTCACAGCAAATTCTCCAAGGAGCAGAAGCAGGACCTGATGCATATAGCCATATGTACCGTGTTGGCCCCGAGCGGATACTATGCACTTTCGCACTCAGATGCGGAGGGTTGGCCACATTTCAACCAATTAAAAGAAATGCCATCCTTGATGCCACACGAACAGGAAAACTTTCTAAAAGATCATATTCTTCTCTATTTTCAATCCGAGGGTTTTATTTAATCTATGCGTACCAAAATAGTTCTCTTCGCACTTGCAACAGTTTTTAGCCTCAGCCTTTTTGCTCAACAGGATGTTAAGCTCAAACGCAAAGACCGTAAAAAAGATGTTGAGCTGGTCACCTCTGAAGGAAATATCATTTTACGACTGTCGGACTCTACGCCCATGCACCGGGACAACTTCCTGCGCCTGGTGAAATATGGATACTTCGATAGTATGCTTTTCCAT
>JBLNAY010000344.1:0-16536 GCA_050259715.1 Candidatus Dadabacteria bacterium | reverse complement strand
GTACTATTCTTAGGGACACTGGGTATGCTAGTACTTACAATCGGGCTTATCCTTTTCATCATTTTTCATCAACGTAAAGTGATAAGGTATCAATTGAAACTTCAACAAATGGAAGATGTGCAACAGAAGGTTCTATTGAATGCCTCTATACGTATGCAGGAAGAAGAACGGCAGAGAATTGCAGCTGATCTTCATGACGATGCCGGCCCATTATTGGCTACTGCACGTTTATATTTAAATGAGAACCTAGTTAACCAGGATAAAGTAACTCAATTGCAGTCTATTTTCCAGGCACGACAGATACTTGATGATACCATTCAGCTCGTTAGAAATATCAGCCACAGTTTAATGCCTCCAACTTTAAAGAACTTTGGTCTGGAGTCTGCAGTAAATGATTTGTTTCAGAAAATCAGCGGATCAGGTTCTTTGAATGCGAGCAGTCGTTTCCATGATTATAATGATCGGATAAAGGCTGAGAAAGAATTAATTGTATTTAGAATTATCCAGGAGCTGATTAATAATATCCTTAAGCATAGTAATGCGAGTTTTATACACTTAACACAGAATATGCATAATGGCAATTTTGTGGTTCGGGTGCATCATGACGGCCGTGGAATTGTACAATCAGACTTTGAGAAACTGAATAAGAGTAATATTGGTCTTGGTTTAAAGAATATAAGTAGTCGTTTAAAGGTGGCACAAGGAAAAATTTTCTTTGAAAAGGATCAATCTCAAACGTATTATAAAATAACTGTTGAAATTCCTAAAGAGGAAATTCTGGAAAACTGAGTAAAAAATACAACCTCAACACATTCCTATGGATATCATCAAAGTAGCGATTGCAGATGATCATAAAATTTTCAGGAAAGGAGTGATATTATCTCTTAGGCCTTTTACTAATATCAAATTTGTTCAGGAAGCAGAAAACGGGGAAGAACTCCTGGAAGGAATCCAGGAAGCAGCTCCGGATGTTGTTCTGATGGATCTTAGAATGCCTTTGAAAGATGGAATAGAAACCACAAAGATTTTAAGCAAACAGTATCCTCATATCTATGTTCTTGTACTCAGCATGTATGAAGATGAAAGATTTGTTTCCCATATGATGGAAAATGGTGCAAATGGATACCTTTTAAAAAATGCTGAGCCACAGGAGATCAGGAGGGCTATTATGGATGTATATGAAAAGGGATATTATTTAAACAATTTCGTTAACCGCATACTTTTAAAGAAGGCACATGCAAAACAAAAGGTTATTCCATCGTTGAATAATGAGATCACCTTGAGTGATAAAGAAAAAGATGTGCTTCGTTTTATTTGTATGGAGTTTACAGCACAGGAAATTGCAAGTAAAATGGATATTAGCCCAAGAACTGTAGAGGCGATTAAGGATAGGTTAATGGAAAGATTCGGAAGTAAGAATACAGCAGGCCTGGTATTCTTTGCTGTGAAAAACAATCTTGTTGATTAATTCTTAATCGGAAGGCCAAAAATTAAAAAGTCATTTCAGGAACATTGTCAGGAATTACAAGACGTCCTGCAGTCTTTGATTTAATTTCTTCTACACTTACTCCGGGTGCTCTTTCAATTAATTTAAATCCGTCTGGTGTTATTTCAAGAAAGGCAATTTCGGTAACTACTTTCTTAATGCATTTTACTCCTGTCAGAGGTAAGGTGCATTCTGGAAGAAGCTTTGATTCTCCCTTAGGATTTGTATGCATCATGGCAACTATGATATTCCTTGCACTTGCAACAAGGTCCATTGCACCACCCATTCCCTTTACCATTTTCCCCGGTATTTTCCAATTAGCAATATCACCAGTATCACTAACTTCCATTGCTCCTAATACAGTTAGGTCAATCTTGCCCGCCCGAATCATTGCAAAGCTTTCTGCACTATCAAAAAAAGCCCCCCCCGGAAGGATGGTTACCGTTTCTTTACCCGCATTAATCAGGTCTGGATCAATTTGTTCTTCTGTTGGATATGGACCAATTCCCAGCATCCCATTTTCGCTCTGTAACATAATGGATATTCCTTTTGGTATGTAGTTGGCAACCAGTGTCGGTATCCCAATGCCAAGATTGACATACATTCCATCCTTTAGTTCACGAGCGATTCTCTTTGCAATACCATACTTATCTAAAGCCATTAATAGAATTTTAAGATTATTGATGCAGTATCCTGGTAGTCTTCCTTTCTATTCTTTTTTCAAAGGTTTTCCCCTGAAAAATCCTGTTTACATATATACTTGCTACATGTATTTGGTCAGGATCTAATTGTCCAGGTTCTACCAGTTCTTCAACTTCTGCTATGGTGATGCTTCCCGCTTTTGCCATTGATGTCGAGAAATTTCTTGTTGTTTTTCTAAAAACAAGGTTCCCGAATTGATCTCCTTTCCAAGCTTTCACTATGGCAAAATCTGCATGCAGAGCATATTCCATGAGATAATTTTTGCCATTAAAATTCCTTATCTCTTTACCTTGCCCCACTTCTGTTCCATATCCGGCTGGGGTATAAAATGCCGGAATACCCATTGCAGCCATCTGAATCCGGGTAGCTAATGTGCCCTGGGGTATTAGGTCGACTTCCAGTTCTCCTGATAATAATTGTCTCTCAAATTCAGCGTTTTCTCCTACATAAGAACTCATCATCTTTCTAATTTGTCTCTTCTGTAGCAATATGCCTAATCCGAAATCATCTACACCCGCATTATTGGAAATACAAGTTAGGTTTTTCACCTGCTTCTCACGAAGTGCCTCAATAGAATTTTCCGGGATACCACATAAACCAAACCCTCCCAACATTATTGTAGCTCCATCAGTAACATCAAATAAGGCCTCTTCAGCTGTTGCAAACACCTTTTCCATGATCAGAAAATTTACTCATCAAATGTAATAAGTGATCGTAACAATCCTACATTGGGCTGCTATAACGTTCGGATTTCTTTTGAAGAGTGTCAATAATAACTTTGAGTAAGTCAGGTCGGTTCTGATAGAAGTTGACGCTATTTTGAAATTTCTGTCTGCTTATATGGTGTAAAGCAAAAATAGTATCGTAATACATGTACCTCTTTTCACTTGACCTAAATAGAGAGTCTTTTTCTGACTGGATGTCTACCATCTCATCCGATCGCATCACATCCCATAGTACCTCCTGCATTTCCTTGGGTTGCAACACACCTGTTGGAATGTGATTTTTACCAGAACACGCAAATAATACCACAGGAAGAAGAAGGACTCTTTTAAAGATCATTTCAGTTCTTTATATGCATTCGCATTTGTAAGATCAAGTTTTACCAAAAGATCTCGTGCTTGTGTTTTTGTTAGCTGGTCTGCTTTACTGAATATCTTCACCAACTCATTACTTTTCCCAAGAAAGAAGAACTGCAACACCATTGAATTTGGATTATCCTGGTTCACCTTATTAAGATATCCAACAGCCTTCAGAATAGACGTCCTGGCTGCAGCTTCATTATCATAAAAGTTATCCAATCCGGCTTTATAGTAGGAATAAACAGCATCGTGTACCAAAGTATACCTGCTATCTACAAGTCCTTCAATAAGTTTAAAACGATTTCTAAGACCATCAAATGCTTTCCAACCTGTGATTGGTTGTGATTCAGGAGCATTTGTGACAATATATTGAGCTTTTTGAAAGTAAGGGTCACCACCCCGTGGTGAAAATGAATCATAATCCATTCCAAGAATGATATTCACATAGTATGCAACAACTGCCGTAATATTTGCAGCTAAAGGATCATTCCCCTGTATTCGGTTTTCGTTAAATTCAATGGGCTGATATTCGATATACTTAAAAACCACATCATTATCCTGGAAATTAATGATAGGTGATTCATAGGTACTGCTATACACAGGACGTGCAGATTGTACAGTAAGGCTAGCTTTGTAAACATTTGAACCAAGATCCTGATCAATGGTCAACATGAAATTACATTTGATTTTTTCCTGTGGTTGATAGGCATCGCTAGTCCACTTCCTGTTGTTTATAAAATTTGTCAATGCAGTCTGTAATGTCTGAAAGACTCTTTTATCCACCTGGGTACTCACACGATTTGCCATAATGGTAAACTTTCCCTGCAGTTCCTGGGCATGGCTTACCTGAGTAATTAAAATAACAAATACCCAAACTATTTTCTTCATAAAATGCTTATTATGGAATCCACAATATCTTTTGCAACAAGTGTCTTGGACTTTAATTCAAAAGTTTTCTCCTCACCTGTTTTGTAGAACAAGCTTACTTTATTAGTATCGGCCTGAAAACCTGCACCTTTATCATTTAATGAATTTAGAACTATCATGTCAGCATTCTTCTCCTTCAGCTTCTTTAAGGCATTTTCCTTTTCATCATTTGTTTCTAATGCAAATCCTACAAGAAGTTGTTCTTTAGTTTTTGACTCACCTAAAGTGGATAATATATCTTTAGTTTTTACAAGTTTTATATGCAGATCTTCCGAAGTCTTCTTCAATTTTGAAGAATACGCTGTTTCAGGCTTGTAATCAGAAACTGCTGCTGCAAGCACTGCTATATCATAGGATATTCGAACGCATTGTTGGTACATTTCTTCAGCTGTAGTCACTTTAATGACATTTAGTTCACTTGATTCTGGACTTATATCCACCGGACCTGAAATTAATGTAACATCAGCTCCCCTTCTTTTCAGTTCATCTGCTATTGCATATCCCATTTTCCCCGAGGAGTGATTACCAATAAAACGCACAGGATCAATAGCTTCGTATGTAGGTCCAGCGGTAACAAGCGCTTTTTTACCTTTCAATTGATCTTTAACACTAAAGAAGTTCTGCAAGTAAGCTAATATCTCCTCAGGTTCGCTCATTCGTCCCTCACCTGTCAGCCCACTTGCCAGTTCACCATATTGCACCGGGATTACAGAACAAGATTGCTGAATCGTGCTTAAATTCCTTTTTACGACCGGATGCTTCCACATATCTTCATCCATTGCCGGGGCAACCACAACGGGGGAATTAGCTGAAAAGTAAGTGGCAAGTAATAGGTTTTCACATAACCCATTGGCCATTTTGCCTAAAGTATTAGCTGTGAGTGGTGCAATTAGCATCACATCTGCCCATCGACCTAACATGACGTGATTAGCCCATGCTTTCTCATTAAAGAGATCGACTAATACTTCATTCCTGGAAAGAGTTGATAGAGTAAGTTTTGATACAAGATCAGCGGCTGATGAAGTCATGACAACTTTAACCTCAGCTCCATTCTTAATGAGCAATCGCACCAAAATAGGAGTTTTATATGCTGCAATGCTTCCGGTAATTCCTAATAAGATCTTCTTCCCTGCTAACATAAAGCACTAAAATACCACATATTAAAGTAAAAAGCGACCACAGGTACTGCAATCGCTTCAAAAGGCTTATTACTACTCTTAAAGCATCAATTTGGACTTTTCAGGCACAAAAGAGCTCTTAAGAGTTAAAATAAATTTTATTGGAATAAATCATCTTCGTTCTTCCTATGGTAAATCTTACTGTCAATGAATTCCTGAGTAGCCAGTAATGCCGGATTAGGCATTCTTTCATATGCCCTTGATATTTCAATCTGCTCCTTGTTCTCATGAATTTCTTCTAAAGAGTCAGTATGGCTTGCAAATTCCTCCAGCTTATTATGCAACTCTTCCTTTACAGATATATTAATCTGGTTTGCCCTCTTTGCGATAATAGCAATTGATTCATAAAGATTACCCGTTCTGTTCTTGAGCTCATTTAAGTCACGGGTTTCAATATTATTAGTAGTACTAGTACTAAGTTGACGTCTTAACAGGCTCATTTGTATATATTTTTAAGTTATTCTGTGATTGTGTAATATATTGCTGGACTTCTTTAGCATAAGGACTTTGGGCAAAGCGATCCATAAAATCATTAGCTTCTTCAACTACTTTCTCATATCTCTCCACCTTTTTATCCTCAACACTCATCTCAGCAAATTTGAAAAATGACTTTATTGCCATTAGTTTATACTCGTCAGCTTTCTCCGATTCAGGATAAGTTTCTAAAACAGTATTGAAAGCAACAGCGGCTGCCCTGTATTGTCCTAAATCATAATATAATTGAGCTGCTTTATGATCTTTTGCTTCTAATTTATTCCGTAACTCATCAATAATGGCAGTTGCTTCCTTATTTCTTGCTGAACCAGGGTGAGTATTAATGAATGTTTGAAGTAATCCAATAGCCTTTATTGTGTTAGTTTGATCTAATTGTACCTTGGGAGATTGCTTATAATAAGAATAAGCTCTCATATAGTCAATCTCTTCTGCTTTTGCATTATTCGGAAATATCTCGAGGTAATTCTTAAATAGATTTTCTGCATTCAAATAATCCTGCTGGTAGTAAGCTGTATAAGCATATTTATAATAAATATCCTCAAATTCAGGAGTTCCCCTGTAATTAGGCATAATATCCTCATAAATCTGCTGTGCCTGTGCGTACTTTTTATTGGCAAAATACTGTTCAGCCATACGTAACTTATAGTGTGGATCAGGATTCTTAAGAACCTTAGTTACTGTCTGGCCGCAACCCACAATAAAAATAAGTAAAATCAGTAAAGCTGAAAATTTCATAAAGGCTGGCAAAGTTAAGCTGTTTAAGCAAATATTTACGAAATATCGGAGATCCTGTTTAGGTGGTCAGTTAAGATTAACCTAAATAAAAAAAGAAAATCCCGCCAATCAGCGGGATTTTCCTGAAATAGGATTCATTGATTATTCAGCACGGAGATCAACTGTTCCGCAATCGCCACCCTGCTGGCCATAGAGGGTAGTGATACGGTCACGGCTAATTCCTTCTTTCTCAACGAGATAGTTAACTACAGCATCAACGCGTGCTACACCTCTTGTTTGAGTAGCTTTTGGTGATACACAGTAACCTACAACAGTTATACGGCAATTAGGATTATTACGTAACCGACCAGCAACACTTGCAAGCATTCCTTGTGCATCACTGGTAACAGTAGTAGAATTACCAGAGAAAGCAATGCTTGGTAAAGAACCTAAAGCAGTTGCACATGTAGCTGGTGCCTGAATGTTTTTGCAGCATTCGGGTTCTGGGCACTTACCAACACCGTCAGCATCAACTGGTTGACATTCTGTTGGAGTGATCTTTTGTTTATCACGGCAATCAGGAACGCCATCACCATCTGTATCAAGACTAACACCATGAGAATCAACAGGACAACCTGCAGGAGTCACTTCCTGGTCAAATTGGTCTGTAACACCATCACCATCAGAATCAGGTAAGGTTGGTTTTGGTAAAATCATTAAACGAGGTTTACGAAGCTCCTGGTAAGCATACTCCAGTGGATTAACCCACCATAGTGGCTCTACAGCTTTAGAACCAAGATTAAAGTTCAAGCCTACTGAGGCAAAGTTATAAGAGTCGTATTCACTGGTAAGAACTGGCTGACCACCAACTTGCTCTGCCCAACGCTGACCATCCATTAAATCGTCTTTAGTCACGGTGTAACGATCTTCAAATGCCAGGTTCATTTTCGGACTTAATCTGAAAGCTATACCAGCACCGAAATGACCGACAAATCTAAAGGTGTTATCACCTAACTTTTTGCGGAATTGGTCTATTTCAGCCGGAGTTTCGTAAGAATCATCTAGCATGTCCTGCACTTGTGACTTTATATCATCTTTATTATCTCTTGTCACTGTAGCAGTTGGGAAGGTATACTTAGAACTGCCGTTTAATGCATTTACTTTAGCATTATACATCAAGCCACCAAAACCAACTAAGCCATAAACACTAACTTTTGGTTGAGCTTTGTAGAAATTGATGTTATTCAATGCAAATAAAGCTTCTAATGCCAGGTCCTGAACGTTCGTTTTGTAGTTGTAGAAAACTCGCTCTGGGCCCCTGTAGCCATTATTTCTCCATGCCGGATTATTTACATAATTTCCAGAAGGTTTCCATTGCATTCCTTTTGTCATTCCATATACGTACTCAAGACGCATAGAAACAACATGTCCTAAAGCCTTTCTTAGATGAACTCCAAAACCAGGTGTGGGGAATTTTCCTGGCACATCACCAATAATGGTGGCTGCACCAACCTTGATTCCCAATTCCATCATATTCCGTGGTTTAGCGGGAAAGTTATAAGTCCCGTTAATGAACTCCGTATACTGAGGTAAGTTCTTGGAAGATATAACTGAAGAATCTGCGACATCATACCGGTATACCGTTGTTGGTTGTTGAGAGAAACCGTACGATGCTAACAGGCATAACGCCCCTGCTAGAAAAGAGTACTTTTTGCTTGCCATAACTATTGATTAAATTTTAAAAACAATGTCCTAATCATTGCAAAAATATAAATTGGCATAGAATTACCAAACTTTTAAATTTATTTTTGAGTGAATTGCTATGTTCATTTATAAATTGGCAGCACCAAAACTGCAATTCTTATACCACGCACAGCAAGTTTCTACATAATTACGAATGAAGATACCCGTTAATCTAATTGAACAGGAGTTAAGCATTTTCGAGAAGAAATTTAAAGAGGCTGCCAAAAGCAATGTTTTCATGCTGGACCGTATTATGCGGTACATTGTAAAAAGAAAAGGAAAACAACTCCGCCCAATGTTTGTTTTCCTGTCAGCCAAACTGTGCGGAACCGTAAATGAAGAAACTTACCGCGCCGCTTCGCTGGTCGAATTACTTCACACGGCTACCCTTGTACATGACGACATAGTTGATGATTCTTTTGAACGTAGAGGTTTTTTCTCAGTATATGCTCTTTGGAAAAACAAAGTTTCTGTTCTTGTCGGCGACTATTTATTAGCTAAGGGCCTTTTATTATCCCTTGATAATAATGACTTTGAAGTATTAAAGATATTATCTGACGCTGTTCGTAAAATGAGTGAGGGGGAGTTGTTACAAATGGAAAAGTCTCGTTCCCTTAATTTAGACGAGGAGGTATATTTCCAGATCATAAAAAACAAAACTGCTTCTTTGCTTGCCTCTGCATGTGGGGCCGGCACCTGGTCAGTAACACAAGATCACCAGCTAACGGAAACTATGAAGCTTTTTGGAGAGAAGGTCGGTATAGCCTTCCAGATCAAAGATGACCTTTTTGATTATACTCTCCAGGACATCGGGAAGCCCACCGGTAATGATATAAAAGAAAAGAAATTGACTCTACCGTTGATCTATACTCTTAATAATATAGATAAACAAACAAGGCGACAGATCATTTATATCATAAAGAATGAAAATACCCGGAAGGAGAAGATCAGGTATATTGTTGATGCCGTTAACCAAAATGGTGGCATTGACTATACCATTCTTAAAATGAATGAATATAAAAAAGAAGCTTTAGACTTATTGTATACTTTCCCACCGGGTGAGATACGAACCGGGCTGGAAGATCTCGTGAATTTTGTAACAGATAGAAAGTATTGATCTCATGAAGCAGAAACGCTGGAGATGTATCGCTGCCGACCAGGAGAGGACTACTTCTCTTTTCAGGCAATTGAAGGTGCACCCGGTACTCTGTTCAATACTTACTCAACGTGGAATATTTACTTATGAAGAAGCGAAAGAGTTCTTTCGCCCCCAACTTTCCCAATTACATGACCCTTTCTTAATGAAGGATATGGGTAAAGCCGTTGATAGAATTCTAACGGCTTTTGATTCTAATGAGAAAATATTGGTGTTCGGAGACTATGATGTAGACGGTACAACTGCTGTAGCCTGCATGTATAAATTCCTCCGTGACCATCACTCTTTGACTGAATTCTACATCCCGCACCGTTATAGGGAAGGGTATGGTATAAGTAAAGCAGGGATAGACTTTGCATTTGAAAATAACTATACCCTGGTTATATCACTCGACTGTGGTATTAAATCAACAGAATTAGTAAAGTATGCGAAGGAACTGGGAATTGATTTTATCATCTGTGATCACCATCTACCAGATCAGGAAATACCCCCTGCTGTCGCAATTTTAAATCCTAAACAGCGCGATTGCAACTATCCTTTTAAAGAATTGTGTGGCTGCGGTATTGGTTATAAATTGATTTGCGCCTTATGCAGCACATTACATCTTCCACCGGATACTCCGCATCAATATCTTGATCTCGTAGCAACTGCCATTGCAGCAGATATTGTATCAATGACAGGTGAAAACAGGATTTTAGCATACTATGGATTGAATAAAGTGAATTCAAATCCTAATTATGGCATCAAGGCATTGACCGAATTAAGTGGTCACCGCAAAAGCTTGCAGATCAACAACCTTGTTTTTATCATAGCTCCCCGGGTGAATGCTGCAGGAAGAATGGATGATGGCAGGAAAGCCGTGATGATGTTCATTGCCGATACTTATGAAGAAGCATTGCATTGGGCGGAACAACTTCATTCTGATAATGCCAACCGTAAGGAAACCGATACAAGTATCACCGAAGAAGCCTTATCACTCATTGAAAATGACCAGGTTTTAGCTAATAGGCGAAGTACTGTTTTATACAAGCCACACTGGCATAAAGGCGTAGTAGGCATTGTCGCCGCACGACTGATTGAACATTTTTATCGCCCAACGATTATTTTAACGGAAAGTGGAGATTATGTTGCCGGCTCTGCGAGGAGTGTTACAGGCTTTAATGTGTATGAAGCCATCCATCAATGTAAAGATCTTTTAATTGGCTATGGAGGTCATTTTTATGCGGCAGGTATGACACTACAGAAAGACAAGGTTGAGGCTTTCTGTGAAAAATTTGAAGAGGTGGTACAATCTACCATTCTGCCTGAAATGCTGATACCTGAAATTGTTATAGATGCTGAACTTTCCCTTTCTGATATAAAGCAGCCCCTTTTTGACATCATCTGCCAGATGGAACCCTTTGGACCCGATAACCTCAGACCTACATTTATAACCAGGAAAGTTATAAACACAGGCTGGAGCAAAGTGCTGAAAGAAGCTCACCTGCGTCTTGTGGTGAAACAGAACAACTGTATTTTCAACGGCATTGGCTTTAACATGGCACATAAAATGTCCTTGCTGGAACAAAACAAACCGCTGGATATAGTGTACAAGATAGATGAAAATGAATGGAACGGAGAAAAGCATCTACAGCTTAATATACTGGATGTTAAACTATCTGAGAACTAATTAAGAAGAGAGGTCTTTTAAAAGACCTCTCTTCTTAAAGGATTAGATTATGGGACCTGCGTGTTGAATCTCCTGTGCAACAACGGTAGAATATTTCTGGAAATTATCTTTAAAGAGTGAAGCAAGGAACATAGCTTTTTCATCATAAGCCACTTTATCACCCCAGGTATTCCTCGGGTTTAGTATCTCCGCAGGAACATCGGGAACCTGTGATGGAATAGCGATTCCAAATATTGGATCAAATGTATACTCAGCATCCTGCAGTTTGCCTTCTAATACAGCTGCAATTATTGCACGTGTATAAGCTAGCTTTATACGTCTGCCGACACCATATGATCCTCCCGACCAACCGGTATTCACCATCCATACATCTACATTATGTTGCTCCATTTTGCGGCCCAGCATTTCAGCATACCTTGAGGGATGCAAGGGCAGGAAAGGAGCTCCGAAACAGGCACTAAAAGTTGGTTTAGGTTCAATTACTCCTTCTTCTGTCCCGGCAATTTTGGCAGTATACCCTGAAATAAACTGGTACATCGCCTGTCCTTTATTAAGCTTAGCTATTGGCGGCAACACCCCATAAGCATCACAGGTGAGAAAAAAAATGTGTTTCGGTATTTCCCCAATAGCTTCATCAACAGAGTTCTTAATGAAATGAAGAGGGTATGATGCCCTTGTATTTTCCGTGATTCTATTATTTCCAAAGTCGATTTCATTGGTACCAGGGTAAAAACTTACATTCTCTACTACACATCCATGCTTTATTGCAGTAAAGATTTCCGGTTCATTTTCTTTGGTCAGATTTATCAATTTAGCATAGCAGCCGCCTTCAAAATTGAATATGTTGTCTTCTGTCCATCCATGCTCATCATCACCAATTAACTTTCTTTTCGGATCTGCACTTAATGTGGTTTTACCCGTTCCACTCAATCCAAAAAATATTGCAGTATCACCTTGCTCACCAACATTTGCGCTACAGTGCATACTCAAAACATTTTTATGTAACGGCAAAAGGAAATTAAGAACACCAAAAATACCCTTCTTGGTTTCTCCTGTATACCCGCTGCCAGCAATTAGAATCATTCGCTGACTGAATGATACCACTACAGCATTCTTCTGCCTCACACCACACTCTGAAGGATCCAGCTTAAGGCCTGGCGCCGAGATCACGTGCCAGTCAGGAGTAAACTCATCCAGTTCATCTTCATCCGGGCGGAGGAACATGTTATATGCAAACAAGTTGGTAGAGGGTTTCTCAGTCAACACACGGATATTTAACCGGTAACGTTTATCAGCACATGCGTAACAATCACGCACCCAGATCTCAGGTTTGTTGTCGAGGTATTCCATAATTCTGCGATGAATAATATGGAAGTATTTTTCTTCAATGGGGATATTGGAGTTATTCCAGTTCACTGTCTCTTTGGTGATTTCATCCATTACAGTGAATTTATCCTGGGGTGCCCGGCCAGTGAATTCTCCTGTGTGAATAGCAAGTGCCCCGGTATCTGTCAACACGCCTTCACCACGTCTTAACGTATCCAGGATTAATTCTTCCGGTGAGGATTGATAGTGAATAGCATCACTATACCGCAATCCAAGTTTTACAAGGTTCTCTGCCGAGAACGAATAGGTTGGAGGTAAAGCCATAAAAAAGCAATCGTTTAGACTGCAAAATTAAGGAAAGAAGGTCTCCCGGCCTGTTGCAAGTGTAACAAGTACACATAGTTGAACACAGTTCTGATCTATATTTAAGAGCATTTTAAATGTAGTCTTTAGCTTCCTGTTTAAATAAAAGAAGAAGTGGAAGAAAAAAGTCATTCTCCAATTCGGTTACTTTGCTGCGTTATTTAAATACTATAAAATGAAAAATCTTCCGATTAATCCAGAATTGTTCATTACAAACAGGAAAAGATTTACTGAAAGGATGAAACCAGGTTCTATAGCCATTTTTGTTGGCAATGATGAAGTGCCCAGTAATGGAGATGCTCTTTACCCTTACAAACAAAATAGTGATCTGTATTGGCTCTCGGGCATAGTACAGGAAGAAAGCATGGTGATCTTATTTCCTGACAATCCGGAACCGAAATATCGGGAAGTATTAGTGGTAGTTCGTCCAAACGAATTACAGGAAAAATGGGTAGGAAAACGATTGAGGAAAGAAGAAGCCACTGCAATCAGTGGCATAAAAACTATAGTCTGGCTCGATAGCATTGATGCCCTACTTCAACCATGGATCCATTTAGCTGAAAATATTTACCTGGATACGAATGAGAACGATCGGAAGGCAAGCCTCGTTCGCACAAGGGATTACAGGTTTGTGGATGAAATTCAATCCCGTTATCCATTGCATAAGTATGAAAGGGCTGCACGTATCATGAAAGAACTTCGTGCAATTAAAACGGAGTATGAAGTTGAAGTGATAAAGAAAGCTATTGGTATCACTCATTTTGCTTTTCAACGGGTAATGAACTTTGTAAAGCCCGGAGTAATGGAATATGAAATTGAAGCCGAGATCCATCATACGTTCCTTAGTCAAAGAGCAGATGGAGAAGCCTATGGTTCAATTATAGCAAGCGGTGATCGGGCACGCACGCTGCATTATGTTTCGAATAATGAAGAATGTAAGGATGGTGAACTAATACTTATGGATTTTGGAGCTTCCTACGGCGGGTATAATGCGGATCTTAGCCGCACCATTCCTGTAAATGGAAAATTCAGTCCCAGACAGAAAGAGGTATATAATGCCTGCCTGCATCTTCACAACTACTGCAAAAGCATTCTAAAACCGGGGATTTCTATATTAGAGTACACTGAAAAAGTTGGAGATGAAGCCACTGCTCAATTTATGAAAATTGGCCTGTTAAAAGAGGAGGATTTTAAGAATGAAGATCCTGAAAACAGGGCTTACCGCAAATACCTTTATCACGGTATCTCACATCATTTAGGTATAGATGTTCACGACCTGGGTACCCGCACAGAGCCTATTCAACCAGGCATGTTGTTTACAGTTGAACCAGGTATTTACATCGAGGAAGAGCAAATGGGCATACGAATAGAAAACAACCTTTGGATCACTAAGGATGGTAACATTGATCTTTTTAAAGGTATTCCAATTACGGTAGAGGAAATAGAAGCCGCAATGAACAATAGATAATCACAGGCTGATAACCATAGTCCATTTGTCGTATAACTTTACCTCATGAGACATATACCCAATCTCTTCACCTTATTGAACCTCGTATTTGGATGTATTGCTATCATATTGGTGCTGCAGACTGGCCAAAGTATTGTGATGTTGAATGACCAGCAGGGAACATATGATCCTGTTTTTCCGGAAAAGATGGCCTGGGGTGCACTATTCATTTTTCTTGCCGCCATTATTGATTTCCTGGATGGATTTCTTGCGCGTTTACTTAATGCACCTTCAGATTTAGGAAAACAATTAGATTCATTAAGCGATGTGGTAAGCTTTGGTGTTGCTCCCGGGATTATACTTTACCAGTTACTTAGATTGGGATACGCTACAAGTGAAGGTGGATTGGACATATGGTTTGTTGCTTTACTGCCGGCATTTTTATTTACCTGTGCTGCTGCATGGCGATTGGCTAAGTTCAATATCAGTCATGATCAGACCAATAGCTTTTTAGGGGTACCTACTCCTGCTGCAGCACTGGTGGTTGCTTCTTTCCCATTGATCATCTGGAACGAATATTTTAACCTGCAATCTTATTTCATTAATGTGTGGTTATTATATGCTGTTATAGTGATCTTAAGTTATTTAATGATCAGCCGCCATAGATTTATGGCTCTGAAATTCAAAGATTATTCACTTCAAACAAACCGTCTTAAGTATATTCTTGTTGCGATAGGTCTTGTCTCAGTTATCTTTTTAAAATGGGCTGCCGTACCGGTGATCTTTATTGCATATGTTGCTCTTTCTCTCCTTGGAAAAGAAAGGGAACCTATAAGTAATCACCCGACAGAAGAGCTGGATGTTACGGTTTAGAATAGTATAGAAGACTAATCAGTTCTCAACCATCTTCGACTCTTCTCATTAACAATAATGATCAGTGTAGATGTTTCATTAGGAAGCAGTTTTATGAAATATTAATTGTTCTTTCTTAGGTTTGCCATTCAATAAGGAAAATGAAATTCACAGTAGAAGTTAAAGTTATGCCCCTCAAGGATTTATTGGATCCACAGGGAAAGGCTGTTCGTACCGGTTTACACAATCTTGGTCTGAAAGGTGTTGAAGATGTTCGGGTGGGGAAGAATGTCAGCCTGCTGATAGAAGCATCTTCAGAAGAAGAAGCTAAGAGGTTAGCCGAAGAAGCAAGCAAAAAGCTGCTGGCCAACCCTGTCATGGAATATTTTGAACTGGAATCTGTTTCAGAGCAATAAGGTTTCAGAAGTTTAGATAGGCTTGCTATTCCATCTTCAACTTTTAATAAATAACACAAAATATGAATGAGGAAGTACAGGAAGAAGGACTTCAGCAATCTTCGTCTTCTTCAGAAAAGAATGAATTATCACCCGGGCTCTACATAGTACCGACACCCATAGGTAATCTGAAAGATATCACTCTACGTGCCTTAGACACCTTGCAGCAGGTAGATGTCATACTGGCTGAAGATACCCGCACCTCTTCCAAGCTCCTGAACCATTACAACATTCATATACCACTCTCACCCTATCATCAGCACAATGAACACAAGATCCTCCAGCATATTGTCGACCAGTTATTGACCGGAAAGAAAATGGCGTTGATCACCGATGCCGGCACTCCCGGCATTTCAGATCCGGCCTTCCTGCTTGTACGCGAATGCATTAAAAATGAAATAAGAGTAGAAACGCTTCCCGGTGCCACCGCCTTTGTGCCTGCTTTAGTAAATAGTGGCCTCACTACCAACCGGTTTGCTTTTGAAGGTTTCCTGCCTCTGAAAAAAGGGCGGCACACTTTCCTAACCCATTTGGCAACAGAGGAAAGAACAATTATTGTTTACGAGTCTCCCATAAGGCTCGTGAAATCACTGGCAGATTTGATCCAGTATTTCGGCCCTGAAAGAAGGTGTTGTGTCAGCAGAGAGCTTTCAAAAAAGTTTGAAGAAAACGCCAGGGGTACTCTCAAGGAAGTTCACGATCATTTTAGTAAGAAGGCAGTAAAAGGAGAAATTGTAATTGTTATTGAAGGCGCCGGCGGATAGCGATCTCCACTCTCCATAGAAGCTCACTAATTCTCAAACATTTCTCTGCATTTCTATCAACTCGAAGCTAAGGTGTTTCTCCCGGTCAGTTGGGTGTTACTATGGGTTTTCCATAGGGTTTGTATGGAGTTTGAACGGCTTTAGAACGGCTTTACCCCCTGCTAAAGCCGTTCTAAA
>JBLNAY010000343.1:0-13833 GCA_050259715.1 Candidatus Dadabacteria bacterium | reverse complement strand
TCTTCCGAAAGTAAATGCATTTGCAGGTAAAGACACGGCAGTTGTGGTGAACGAATCACTTCAATTTAATGCAACGGGAGGAATCTCTTACTCATGGACACCTGCTACTTCATTAAGCAATAGCTCAATTGCTAATCCGGTTGCGATCTATGATGGAAGCTTTGACAGCATCCGGTATTTTGTTGTTGTAAAAGACGAAAGCGGCTGCCAGGATGTAGCCCAGGTGAAAGTGCGTGTATTTAAGACCAATCCCCAGATATTTGTTCCTACTGCATTCACTCCAAATGGAGATGGTATTAATGATATAATTAAGCCAATACCGGTGGGCATCACCAGGTTTGATTATTTCAGAATATACAATCGTTGGGGACAACTTGTTTTTAGTACCACAACTGCGGGCGAGGGTTGGAATGGTAAGATAGGTGGACGTGATCAAGGAACTGGAACCTTTGTTTGGATAGTGAGAGGACAGGATTTTACCGGTAAGGTCGTGTTTGGGAAAGGTACTGTAACATTAATACGTTAGTAGAATCTCCTGACTTCTATAATGAAGAGTTAAATACAACTAGCTCTGCTCTTTTGGATTCAAATATGCTAATGAGTTTTTCCTTTGACAATCAATTAATTTCCATCACCTTTGCACAACTGTACAAAAAAACTAAATTCATTAAAGCAGCATGGGACTTTTTAACTGGTTCACACAGGAGATTGCGATAGACCTGGGTACTGCAAATACTTTAATTATTCATAATGATGAAGTAGTTGTAAATGAACCTTCAATTGTGGCTCTGAACAGAAATAATCCTAAGGAAGTTTTAGCAGTGGGTAAGAGGGCTTTGATGATGCACGAGAAAACCCATGAAAGCATTAAAACCATTCGGCCTTTAAAAGATGGTGTGATTGCGGATTTCAATGCCGCCGAGTTGATGCTTAGGGAAATGATTAAGCTGGTGTATCCAAAAAAGCCTTTGTTTCCTCCAAGCTGGCGGATGATGATCTGTATTCCTTCATCTATCACGGAGGTTGAAAAACGTGCTGTAAGAGACAGTGCAGAGCAAGCAGGTGCAAAAGAGGTTTACCTTATTCATGAACCAATGGCTGCAGCTCTAGGTATCGGTATTGACGTGGAAGAACCGGTTGGTAATATGATCATCGATATTGGTGGCGGTACTACTGGTATAACTGTCATTGCTCTCGCTGGTATTGTTTGTGATCAATCTATACGAATTGCGGGAGATGAATTTACTGCAGATATTATGGAGGCTCTTCGCCGTTATCATAGTTTGTTGATAGGGGAGCGTACAGCTGAACAAATTAAGATACAAATCGGTGCTGCAATGAAAGACCTGGATAATCCACCGGATGATATCCCGGTTAATGGACGCGACCTCGTTACCGGTATACCTAAACAGATTATGGTCAGCTACCAGGAAATTGCTGAAGCTTTGGATAAAAGTATCTTCAAGGTAGAAGAAGCAATATTAAAAGCATTAGAACAAACTCCCCCGGAATTGGCAGCAGACATCTATAGGAGAGGTTTGTATCTGACCGGAGGCGGTGCTCTTCTGAAAGGCCTGGACAAACGTCTTAGCCAAAAAATCAAATTGCCTGTACATGTGGCAGATGATCCACTAAAGAGTGTAGTCAGAGGAACAGGATTAGCCTTAAAAAACTATGATCGTTATCCTTTTGTAATGCGTTGACATACCAATAACAATGAACTTTCCATTCATTGATATAAAGGCTTCTGCTCCAAAGTCTCAATAAATGCGTAATATATTCCAGTTCATTCGGCGGTACATCACATTTCTATGCTTCCTCGTGCTGCAGGTATTTGCACTGGTAATGTTATTTAAATTCAACAGGTTTCATCACGCTGTTGCCTTAGGAATGGCTAGTGAGGTTACGGGTAGAATCAATACCCAGGTAGATAAACTCGATGATTACTTCCACCAGGGAGAAGAAAATAAAAGAGTTCATCATGTTAATGATTCCCTTCTCAATCTTTTAAAAACTAACTTTTTTCAATCAGATACAGGACAGAAGAATGTTACAGATACCGTTATGGTAGATACGGTTAAAGCAGTGAGACATTACATCTGGAGAGATGCTAAGGTGGTATACAACACTGTTAACCTGGAACAGAACTACATGCAGATTAACAGGGGATCTAAATACGGTATCAAAGATGATATGGCGGTGTTAAGTTCTGACCTGGCAGTTGTTGGTGTCGTAGTTAATGTAAGTCCCAACTTTGGGCAGGTGATGACTCTTCTGCATGTGCAAAGTTCAGTCAGCGCTGCGTTAAAGAAATCAGGAACGACAGGTAAGGTGGAGTGGGATGGCAAAGATCCTCGCTATATTTACCTGAAGGGAATTCCTCAAAGTATTGAAGTAAAGGTTGGAGATTCTGTAGTAACCAGTCAATACTCATATAATTTCCCTCCCGGGTATTTAATTGGAACTGTAGTAAAAGCGATCAATGATCCTGCTACTGGTTTTTATATGATCCGGTTAAAGACTGCCACTAACTTCTCCGGAATTCAGGAAGTTCATGTAGTTGAAAATCTCCTGAGAGAAGAGCAGACACAACTCGAGAAGGACACACAGAAAAAAATAGAACAGCAAAAATCAAAGACACATTGAACGGACTCATTAAAAATATATTTCGCTTCATCATCTTTATCGCTGTGCAGGTATTTATTTTAAATAAAATACCACACTTACACCGGTTCATTATACCCTATCTGTATTTTCTATTCATCCTGTGGCTGCCCTTCTCTATTCCCAGGTTTGTTTTATTAGTCATTGGGTTTTTTACGGGCATCACATTGGATTATTTTACTATGACTCCGGGCTTGCATGCCGCTGCTTGTGTATTGATAGCTTATGTTCGTCCGTTCATGATCAACTTATTAATTCCCAAGGATACAACGGAATTTAATTATGATGAACCATCCCCACGGGCATTAGGCTGGGCGCCTTACCTTATTTATGCCTTAGTATTAACCTTTATTCACCATTTCTACCTTTACTTGCTGGAGCTTTTACAGATCGGGCATTTCCTTGATTTCCTTATTAAAGTTGCAGCAACTACAGGTATTAGTATGTTATTGATTCTTACAGTTGAAATACTTCTCCCAAGAAAGATGCGTTTTAGAACAAACACAGCATAAAACCCTTGATAAATATAAGTTTTGGTAAAAAATAATTATTCTAGCAGCATCTTTGCTTGCTGATATTTAAACGTGTATCAAATTTGCATTAACAATTGACTTCCTCTTATAAGGAGCGAACGAAGATCTATGCCAGCATTCACCCAGTCCAGGAGCTACATAATAAGATTACTCTTCGCAGTAGCTTTCCTGATAATGTTAATCAGGCTTTTCAGCATACAGGTAGTTAGTAGTAAGTACCAAAGACTAGCGCAGGAGAATGCTGTATTTAAAAAGATCGTTTATCCCCCCAGAGGTATTGTTTTCGATCGTAAGAATAGGCCTATTGTAAACAATATCCTCATGTATGACCTGATGGTCACCCCCTCTGAAGTTAAAGGAATTGACACAAGTTACCTTTGCCAATTACTTGAAATAGATACTACTCAATTTAAGGAGAGAATGTTGACCGCCATTGTAAAGAATGGTCGTTACCGTTCTTCTGTTTTTGAAAGCTTGTTAAGTCCTGAGAAACACGCAAGACTGGAAGAAAATATGTGGCGTCTGGGAAGCGGATTTTTCCTCCAGGATAGACCGGTGCGTACCTATCCTTATAATGCCGGAGGACACTTCATGGGGTATATAGGAGAGGTAGATTCAGCTATTATTGCTCGTTCAGGCGGTTTTTACCAGTCAGGCGATTACGTTGGTCGAAGCGGATTAGAATCTACTTACGAAAAAGTACTGATGGGTCAAAGAGGGATACAGTACCTGATTAAAGATAATAGGAATAAACTGGTAGGACGATTTGAGAAAGGGCAATTAGATGAACCGGCAGTAGCTGGACGTGGTCTTCAAACATATGTAGACATAGAGTTACAGCAACTCGCTGAGAAACTGATGCGAAATAAGATGGGTGCGATAGTAGCCTTGGATCCATCAACAGGAGGCATCCTGGCCATGGTATCGGGTCCTGACTATAATCCAAATGATCTTGCTGGATCGGGTAAGCAAAAGAATTATTCTAAGCTTGTACTCGATGTATCGGGACCCCTGTTGAACAGGGCGATAAAAGGTCAATACCCTGCCGGTTCAACTTTCAAGCCCCTGGGAGCTTTAATAGCACTTGATGAAGGGATAATTACTCCCGCTAGTGGCATTTTCTGCAAAGGAGTTTATTATGGATGTAATCGTCCGGTTAAATGTACAGAACACTGGGTAGGTCACTCATCCAATCTACGGCTCTCCATTGCATACTCTTGTAATTCTTTTTTCTCTGATGTTTACCGGCGAACAGTTGACAACAGGGCATTTGGTAATGTTAAAAAAGGATATGCAAAATGGAAGGAATATGTGAATGCTTTCGGTTATGGAGCTAAACTGGGAATAGACCTGCCAAGTGAAGACAGGGGTAATGTTGCAGACACCAGTTATTACAATAAGCTGTACAGGGGTTCATGGAATTCGTGCACCAATGTTTCTCTCGGTATAGGCCAGGGAGAGATGTTAGTTACTCCTGTACAAATAGCTAATGCCATGGCTGTTATTGCAAATGATGGATATTATTACGCTCCTCACTTTGTAAAAGGAATTGTTGGTGAAAAAGAGGAGGATACATTAATCACTAAATACAGGATTAAACACAAAATTCCAGTACATATATCAGACACTCTATATGGTATTGTTAAAGAAGGTATGCACGAAGTAACAACTATAGGAACGGCTTTCCCGATTCCTAAAGTTCCGGGAGTAGATATCTGCGCCAAAACAGGTACGGCAGAAAACTTTAAGATATTGGACGGTAAGAGAGTACAGTTGAAAGACCATTCAATCTTTGCCTGCTTTGCTCCAAAAGACAATCCCAAAATAGCTGTTGCAGTAATAGTTGAAAACGGAGGATTTGGTGCTACATGGGCAGGCCCGATGGCGTTCTTAATGGTTGAAAAGTATCTTACAGATTCATTAAGGGCTGATCGGAAATTGGAGGCGGACAGGATAAGTAACGAAAACCTCATGCCGGGATGGCTCCCACGTGAACAATATAAAGCAGATTCGGTACGTGCATTCCAATGGTTTAAAATCACCAATGATAGTAATTACGTCAGGAAATATTTAAAAGGCGGAAGATTCCCGGTACAAAAGAAAATAGATACAACCACCAAACAAGTGAAGCCGTCTGCACCACCTCCTTTACCTCAGCAACCTGCACAAACAGATAGTGTTGAACCCCGATTTGGATACTTGCCGAAAAACGAGTTTATTGAGCCTGATAAAGTCTTCAATTTTAAAAAGCAGAGAGGTGGTGCCTAATGAGCAGGAATGAATCAGGGATATCAAAAGGGGTTGATGTTGGTTTAATCTGGATTTATCTTTTATTGGTCTGCATCGGTATTACAGCCATTTTTGCTGTCACTTATAAAGAGGGAGACCCTATCTTGTACAGTTTCTTTTCCTTCAGGACAGACTATAGCAAACAATTATACTTTTTTGGTATCGCCGGCATACTTGCCATTTTTATTTTGCTCACCGACAGTAAGTTCTTTCCGGCCACTGCCAATTTATGGTATGCCATAGGAATTGTTCTTCTTCTGCTCGTGTTTCCCTTTCACTCTCGTGTGAAAGGCACAGAGTCTATAATCCGGTTTGGTGGGTTTAATTTTCAGCCCGCGGAGTTCTGCAAGGTTTGCGTCTGCCTTGCCTTGAGTAAATATTTATCTCTTCCAAATCTTGACTTCTCTAAATCAAAATCACAGTTAGTAGCTACAGTAATTGTATTACTTCCAGCTGTGTTTTCACTTATGCAGAGTGAAACTGGTCTTGCATTGGTTTACTTTTCATTTTTCCTAGTAATGTACAGGGAAGGATTACCGGCAACGATACTCGTTATTTTCTTTTCACTTGGAGCTTTAGTAGTTATGACCTTGTTGATGGACAAAAACCTTCTTGCCATCATTCTAACTATGATAGCAGGGTTGGTGGCCTTTGTTTCCTTCCGTCAAAGAAGGAGGCGACGTTCCACACTTATCAAGATCATCGTTATCTGGGCTTTATGTGTAGGCATACAAAGGTTTGGCGTTCCTATAATATTTACTCACGTGCTCCATCCATACCAGGTTGAAAGGATATACAGCACTATTGGAAGAGATGTGCCACCTGAATATTTGGTCCGCGGCAACGTTCCGGTAGCAGAAGGCCCAGTTAAAAAGAAGGATACTGATTACAATGTGAAGCAGTCCAAAATAGCTATAGGATCAGGAGGTTTCTTAGGTAAGGGTCTGTTGAAAGGAACACAAACTCGATATGAGTTTGTACCGGAACAACGCACTGACTTTATTTTCTGTACTATAGGAGAGGGCTTTGGCTTTGTAGGCACAACTGTAGTTTTAGGTATATACTTATTATTATTATTTCGGATAATAGCCATTGCTGAAAGGCAAAGAAGTGTATTTAGCAGGGCTTATGCGTATGGTGTTGCAGCCGTGTTTTTCTTTCATATATTGATAAACATCTGTATGACCATAGGGCTGGCGCCTGTCATTGGTATTCCGTTGCCATTCATTAGTTATGGGGGCACATCCCTATTAACTTTTACTATTATGTTGTTTATTTTAATAAGGCTGGATGCCGATCGTCAAATGGTATTAAGATAATCCAGCCTTCCCGCTTCAAATACAAAAGTGATTATAGATATGGAGAACCGGTCAAATTACGAGGTAGGCAAAATGAAGATTATCCCTTTATCGGAAGGCTCTTTTACCATTGATAAAACAAAGTTGTTTGTACCTTTTAATGAGGATGTACATGATTTGCAGCAAAGACCCATAGGCAGCCTCCTGGTTGAGATACAACCGTTTCTTGTGATTACATCCAAAGACGTTTTATTATTAGATACAGGCCTCGGCTTTAATGATACAGCTCATGGACAAATGCAATTACATTATAACCTGGAACAAGCAGGAGTCAAGCCTGGGGAGGTAACTAAAGTTCTCATGTCTCACCTCCATAAGGATCACGCCGGGGGAGTATCTCTGGAAAGTGATCACACGAAGCTCTCCTTACCTAATGCCACCTATTATGTCCAGGAAAGAGAGTTGAATTTTGCTTTGGAAAAGGGTTTTCCATCTTTTGTACCAGGGGAAATTACCGCTCTTAAGACAGCATCCAATGTTGTTTTATTGAATGATGATGAAGGCTATATTGATGGATATATTAAGTACCAGCTGACAGCAGGGCATTCTCCTTTCCACCAGGTATTCTGGATAGAAGAGGATGAGAACGTTGTATTCTTTGGAGGTGATGAAGCTCCCCAGCTGCAACAAATGAAAGTGCGGTATAAAACAAAATACGACGCTAATCCTGACAGGGCAATGCAGCTAAGACAGGTCTGGTGGCAAAGAGGAAAAGAAGAAGACTGGACATTTTTATTCTATCACGATATAAAACATGCAGTAAAAAATCCCACCACTAAATAGAAGAATGAGAAACAAATTCATGTTGTTACTATTTATTTTTTGGAAGATTTATGAATCTTCTTTTCAGGATATTATTATAGTCGCATGGTTGGATAGATAAACGCATGGTTGCACATGATCACGAAACTTTCGGTTATTTATTTTCAGTGAACTCATAACCTATATCATTTCTGAAATACATACCATCAAATTGTATATCAGAAAGTGCCAGCTTACTCTTGTGGATTGCTTCTTCCAATGTATTAGCTAGGGCAGTTGCACAGAGCACCCTACCTCCGTTCGTCACCACATTCCCAGCTATTGTTTTTGTACCCGCATGAAAGATCAATACTTCTTTGTTGTTGGTATCCAAACCGGTAATGACATCACCTTTCTTATAATCACCGGGATAGCCTCCACTCACAGCCATGATTGTAGTTGCTACTCTATCGTCTTTCTCAATATTAATACTGCTCAATTCTCCTTTAGCTACAGCAACCAACAATTGCACGAAATCAGATTTAATACGTGGTAATACCACTTCTGTTTCCGGGTCTCCCATCCTGCAATTATATTCTATAACGAATGGTTCATCTGCAACCTTAATAAGTCCAAAGAATACAAATCCTTTATAGTCGAAATGCTCCTTGTTTAATCCCTCCACAGTAGGGCTGATAATTTTTTCTGTTATTTTCTTCATGAATTTTTCATCCGCAAATGGCACTGGGCTCACTGCTCCCATCCCTCCGGTATTCAAACCTTTATCTCCTTCTCCTATACGTTTATAATCTTTTGCCTCTGGTAAAAGAACATAATCCTTCCCATCAGTTACTACAAAAACAGACAATTCAATTCCTGATAAAAATTCTTCTACTACTACTTTACTACTTGCATTACCAAATTTTGAATCCCTGATCATGGAGGTGAACTCCGTCACAGCTTGTTCGCGTGATTCACAGATGATCACTCCCTTCCCTGCTGCTAATCCATCAGCTTTTAAAACAATGGGTAAAGCATGATTGTTTAAGTATTCAACTCCTTCCTCAAAATCAGAGGCGGTAAACTCACGATAAGCAGCAGTTGGTATGCTGTTTCTCTCCATGAATTCCTTTGCAAAAGCCTTGCTGCCTTCCAGTTGGGCGGCTCTTTTTGATGGTCCTATTATCAGCAGGTTACTTAAGTCTATCTTTTCTTTCAGGAAGTCTACCAGTCCATTTACCAGTGGATCTTCCGGGCCAATCACCAGCAAATCAATTTTCTCTCTTTTGCATAATTCCTCAATGGCATTGAAGTCATTAACTCCTATTGCAACATTAGTCGCAAGCTGACTGGTGCCCGCATTCCCTGGTGCAACAAACAATTTGGAGCACAAATGGCTTTGCGATATTTTCCATGCCAGTGCATGTTCCCGTCCCCCGGAGCCTAAAATAAGTATGTTCATTTCGCTATGAAAAGTTGATGCGAAGATCGGAACTATTGATTTAGTACACTGTTAGCTGTTGAGCAATTTAATTTATGTATTTTACGCGCTGATCAATAATCTATAGAAAATGGAACAAAAGGATCTATTAAACAGTACAGCAACAAAGGCACGTCACCCCAAGTCATTGTACATTTTATTTTTCACTGAAATGTGGGAACGCTTTGCTTATTATCTCATGGTAGGGATTCTTCTACTTTACCTGATAGATGATACTACCGGTGGCAAGGGATTCGATGCACATAAGGCAGCCGATATAGTAGGTAGTTTTATTGCATTGGTTTATTTAACTCCTTTTATAGGTGGTCTTATCGCAGATCGCTTCCTGGGCTATATTAAGTCCATATTTATTGGTGGTAGCCTGATGGCTGCGGGTTATTTATGCCTTTCAATTCCAGGTAATACGGCAATGTTTATTGCCCTGGCAATGATTATCGTAGGTAACGGGTTCTTCAAACCTAACATCAGCACACTGCTCGGAAATATATATAATCGTGAAGACCTGAAACCATTAAAAGATAACGCTTACAATATCTTTTACATGGGTATTAACATTGGAGCTTTCGTGTGCAACTTCGTAGCAGCCTATCTCAGAAATACCTATGGCTGGGGATATGCCTTCGCTGCTGCCGGTGTTGGTTTGATTATCGGTTTAATCATTCTTGCAACTTCTCTTAAGCATGTTAAGTATGCTGATGTGAAGAAGCCTGTCCAGGCGGAAGACATGCCTATGTCGAAGATCTTTTTGTATGTTTTCTTACCTGCAATTATTGCAGCGGTTATAGGTTGGTTTATTCCAACAATGGTACTTGGAAAAGCTTTGATGGGAAGCCAGGCTAACGACGCGTTTATCTTCGCCTGTTTGCCTATCATCTGGTTTTATGTTTCCTTATGGGTTAAAGCTAAAGGCCAGGATAAGAAGGGTATTGGTGCATTACTTTTCATTTTTACTATTTCTATCATCTTCTGGACTATTTATAATCAGAATTCAACAGGTCTGACACTTTGGGCTGAGAAGCATACCGATAGAAGCCTTTCCCCAACAACAGCTAAAATAGCGGGTGCCTTAGGTTTTGTTCAAACCCTAAATGATTCAAATAGATTAGTGACAAAGGTAGATCAGTACTTAATTGATCAGAAGGACGAAACCGGTAAGGATATCAAAGTGCTGGGCCCTGATCCTTATTTTAATAATGTGCCACCTGAGCAATTACCTCATGGCAATATGAAAGTAATTAATACTGAAATATTCCAATCTTTAAACCCAATGTTCATCGTTGTCCTGACACTCATATTCGTCCCATTGTTTACCTATATGCGAACCAAGGGTAAAGAGCCCACTACTGCCAGTAAATTTGGTATGGCATTATTCATTGCCGGATTATCCGCTTTGGTGATGGTTTTTGCTATTATGTCGGTGCCATCAGTGTACACGCATAAGGCATCCCTTATCTGGCTGTGGTTAACATATTTCATCTTCACCATAAGCGAGATTTTCTTAAGTCCAATTGGTTTGTCATTAGTGTCCAAATTAGCGCCGCCACGACTGACAGCATTAATGATGGGCGGCTGGTTCCTCTCTACTTCCATAGGTGGCAAGATAGCAGGTGTGATGACAACATTCTGGGACAGCTTTACGGATAAAAAGATGTTTTTCCTCATCCTGGTGATTGCGGCCTTTATTGGTGGGGCTATCATCTTCGCACGTATCAAATCTTTGAACCAGATTGTTAAGGATAAAGTGGGGCATGCTTAATAATCTCAAATAATAACCGGAGGAGTTGATCAAACATCAACTCCTTTTTTTATTTATTTACTACATTTATCGATAAACTAAAACACTACTTATGTCGGAAGCCATTCGTGCTTTTAAACCTTTCATTCCTGCTGAAAAGAAGATGGCAGAATTTACGGTTAAGTCTGTATTGACGGGCGCCATCTTTGGAATCATCTTCGGTGCTTCCACAGTTTATTTAGCTCTGAAGGCGGGTCTTACAGTGAGTGCCTCTATTCCTATTGCGGTCATAGCCATTACACTAGGACGCAAATTCCTGAAGACAACCATCCTGGAAAACAATATTATACAAACAGCCGGTTCTGCAGGTGAAAGCGTTGCAGCGGGTGTAGTGTTTACCCTTCCCGGTTTTTTATTTTTAAGCGAGGCTTCCAGTGCGAACTTCTTCAACTACTTCACCATATTAGTACTTGCTATTTTCGGCGGTATCCTTGGTACCCTGATGATGATTCCATTAAGGCGATCACTGATTGTTCAGGAACATGGGGTGCTTCCTTATCCTGAAGGCACTGCGTGTGCTTCTGTGTTGAAGGCTGGTGAAAGGGGTGGTGAGTTTGCGCGAACTGCTTTTATGGGGCTAGGATTCGCCGTCTTATATGCAGCTTTACAAAAGGTCTTTCATGTTATTTCAGAAGTGCCTGCTTTTGCTACAAAACAATCCCAGAAATTCTTTCCTTCAGCGAGGGTGAGTGGCGAGATTACGCCTGAATATTTAGGTGTTGGATATATTATTGGTCCAAAGATCGCAGGGGTGTTAGTGGCGGGCGGCATATTAAGCTGGTTTGTCTTAATCCCTTTGCTGGCATCGCTTGTACCTGCGGATGTAATTGCGGCACAACTGTATAAACTCGGATATATCAATGACCTCGCTAAGCCCGGTGGCCCCGGTGCATGGGACCCGGTTACTCACGACTTTGGTGACTGGAGCGCCGCTCTTTACCGGGCATACGTTCGCCAGATTGGAGCGGGTGCCGTGGCTGCAGGTGGTTTTATTACTCTGATCAAAACCATTCCAACCATCATTTCTTCTTTTAAGGGAAGTATTGGTTCATTAAAGAAGGGTGGAATTGAAGGAAGTAAAGAAACAAAGGTTCCCCGCACAGAGCAAGACCTCTCTATGAAGGTAGTTGGTATCGGTAGTCTCGTCCTTGTTTTACTAATGACGATATTACCTAACGTCCCCGGCGATAATGTATTCAGTAAATTATTACTTGGAGTACTGGTTATCATCTTCGGGGCTTTCTTTGTTACCGTTTCATCTCGTATTGTGGGCTTGATCGGATCCTCCAATAACCCGATATCAGGTATGACCATAGCTACGTTAATGGGCACCTGCCTGATATTTATTGCGGTAAAATGGACGGGTCATTTTTATGAGCCAATGGCATTGGTGGTAGGAGGTATGATCTGTATAGCGGCAGCTAATGCCGGAGCCACATCGCAGGATTTAAAAACAGGATACATTGTGGGTGCCACACCCAAATACCAGCAGTTGGCCTTATTTGTCGGTGTTATTGTTTCTTCCTTAGCTATTGGTGCCACCATTAAATTGTTAGATACTCCAACGATTCAAATGGCGGCACAAGGCATTAAGCATGCCATAGGAACTGACCGTTACCCGGCTCCGCAAGGAACTCTGATGGCTACACTTATTAAAGGGATATTATCCTTCAACCTTGACTGGCAGTATGTGCTTGTTGGAGTGTTCATAGCTGTAGTTCTGGAATTATGTGGCATCAAATCACTTTCATTTGCCGTTGGTACTTACCTGCCACTGTCTACAACACTTCCCATCTTTATTGGTGGCATGGTCAGAGGTGTAGCTGAATGGAGAGCAAAAAGGAAAGGAATACAGGTAGCCCCTGAAGAAGAAGATCTTGGGAAAGGGAACCTTTTCGCGACAGGACTGGTGGCAGGAGGGGCCATCGCAGGGGTTATTGTAGCAATGTTCACCGTTTTTGAATCCACCAACAGGGGCTTACAAAAAGTAACTGCGGAGGAAAGCCTTACTTCAAGTCTTGGCAAACATGGATACGACTGGCTAGGTGTCGGATTCTTCTTCTTCATGGCTTTAGTACTTTACCTGGTGGCTACAGCCAGGCGAAAGAAAAGTGAAAGTCTTGACCTTTTAGAATAATAGAATCTCAACAATAACGATCTAAGTCCCGCTACAGGCGGGACTTTTGTTTATATGTGCAGGTTCGTTAGTTTTACTACTAACAACGTATGGGACTACGCATCTTCAAATATTTGTCACCCCTCGTAATCTATCTCGGTGCATTTCTATCCTTTGGGGGACATGGGTTTGAGGTGTGGATTCCATTAATCTATACATGGTTTTTAGTGCCCCTACTGGAACTATTCATATGGGCAGACGAAAGCAACCTTTCGGAGGCCGAAGAAGAACTGGCAAAGAAAAACCGCTGGTACGACTTCCTGGTTTATGTAATTGTGCCGATCCAATACACAGCCTTAGCATTCTTTTTATACTCTGTAACCTACCAACACCAGGGTTGGGTGGATATACTCGGTAAAACGCTTGTAATGGGACTTCTTTGTGGCGTATTCGGAATTAATGTGGGTCACGAGTTAGGTCATAGAGTAAATAAAGGGGAACAGCTACTGGCAAAGATGCTCCTGCTGACTTCTTTGTATATGCACTTCTTCATTGAACATAACAAGGGCCACCATAAAAGAGTAGCCACTCCGGAAGATCCCTCCAGTGCACGCTATGGTGAAATGGTATATGCCTTCTATTTCCGTACTGTCTTCCTTAGCTATTTAAGTGCATGGGAAATTTCCAGCCGTGACTGCCGTAAGAAAGGTCATACCTTCCTTTCATTTCACAACGAAATGATTGTGTTTCACCTGGTGCAATTTGCTTTTGTTGCTGCCATTTTCTTGTTCTTTGGTTGGCTAACCACACTATTGTTTGTCTTTGCTGCTTTAAAT
>JBLNAY010000342.1:0-9497 GCA_050259715.1 Candidatus Dadabacteria bacterium | reverse complement strand
GTCGACCCAAATACAGGAGCGCCGGTAATCTCACTTTATGGTACAAAGAACAAGCCTTCGCCTGAAGATCTGAAAGATGTTGATGTGATGGTGTATGATATCCAGGATGTAGGCACCCGCTTTTATACTTTTATTTCCTCTATGCAGTATTTCATGGAAGCTGCGTTGGAAAACAATATTCCATTTATCGTTTTAGATCGTCCTAATCCAAATGGATTTTACGTCGATGGTCCTGTACTGGATCCTAAGTTTAAATCGTTTGTAGGCTTACAACCAGTACCGGTTAATTATGGAATGACCATTGGTGAATATGCTCAAATGATCCTTTTAGAGGGTTGGTTAAGTAAAGAGGCTAATGCCGCATACCAGCGCCTAAAAACTATCCGGTACAAAGAAGGTGCAAAGTTCTTCCAATTACGGGTTATCCCCTGCCAGAACTACACTCATAAAAGCAAATATGTGTTGCCGGTACGACCTTCACCCAATCTTCCCGAAATGCAATCTATTTATTGGTATCCATCGAACTGCTTTTTTGAAGGGACTGTAATTACAGAAGGAAGAGGCACAGAAATGCCATTTGCCATTGTTGGACACCCTTCCTTTCCCAAAAACATGTACAGCTTTACTCCACATAGTACGGACGGTGCTCCAAATCCAAAGTTCAAAGACCAGGTATGTTACGGCTGGAACTTGAATGGTACCCCTGAGCAGGTCTTGAAAATGGTTGATAATAAACTACAGCTAAAGTATTTCCTGGAAGCTTATAAACTCTTTCCCGATAAGGAGAACTTCTTTACAAAAAACAATGGAATTAACCGATTGGCCGGAACTGATGAATTTATGAAGCAGGTGAAAGAAGGTAAGAGCGAAGAAGAAATCAGGAGAAGTTGGGAACCAAAACTCTCCGAGTTTAAGAAGATACGTAAGAAGTACTTGCTCTACCCGGATTTTGATTAATGAATATTTATCATCAGTATTATTTGTTTCTTTTGCAGCCATACGAATGAAAGTATGAACGAGGAAAGAAATGTACTGGATCAATTGAAGATCATTGCTAATAATACAGGCTTGTCAAAAGAAAGTGTTCGTATTGTATTCATGGGCACACCTGAGTTTGCAGTTAGTTCATTAGCCGCTCTTGTAGAAGAAGGATACAACATTGCAGCTGTAATTACTGCTCCTGATAAACCCGCCGGACGTGGTATGAAACTGCAGCAAAGTGCTGTAAAAAAATATGCGGTTGAAAAAGGGCTCCGTATTATACAACCAGACAAATTGAAGAATCCTGAATTCCTTGATGAATTAAAATCTTTAAAAGCTGACTTACAGGTAGTAGTTGCTTTTCGCATGTTACCCGAAGTAGTTTGGCATATGCCCCCACTCGGTACTGTAAATGTACATGCATCACTCCTTCCACAATACCGTGGAGCAGCACCCATTAACTGGGCGATCATAAATGGAGAAAAGGAAACAGGAGTTACCACCTTCAAATTACAACACGAGATAGATACCGGAAATATCCTCTTGCAGGACCGTGTTCCCATTGATGAAAATGAAACAGCCGGCGAATTACATGATAAGCTGAAGGAGGTAGGCGCGACCCTATTAGTCAGAACAGTAAAAGGATTAATGGATGGCAGCATTAAAGAACAAGCACAGAATATAGTTGGTAAAGTAACCCATGCTCCCAAAATATTTACTGATACCTGTAAGATCAATTGGAACAGCCCGACTTCCGATGTTTACAACCTCATAAGAGGACTTAGTCCCTATCCTGCAGCTTTTACTCACCTTGATAGTAAGATGTTGAAAATATTCTGGGCAGAAAAACAACTGCAAACAACATCCATACTTCCCGGCGAGATACTTACAGACCAGAAACACTTTCTGAAATTTGCCTGCATTGATGGTTATATCAATATTAAGGAACTACAACTCGAAGGAAAGAGTCGCCTTAAAGTGGAAGAGTTCCTAAGAGGATACCGCTTTTAATAAAAAAAGGCGTAAACTTTCCGCCTTTTTTATTATGGTATCTTTTATGATATTCTATTGCAACTTCAACTTTGCGCGAACTTCGTTTGACAAAGCCGCTTTTGGCAATACGACACTGATAGTGTTGATGGCAAAATAGGGCTCAGAAACATTTATATACCCTTCAAATGGACCAACTTTACCCCATGAGTTCTTCACAACAAAGAATGTCTTTCCCTCTTTCGATTTCTCAATACCAACAATATGCATCAGGTGATCATCCTGCGTGGTTAAGTTCTCATATAGCTGCTGGCGAACAACAGGATCTGCAGGAGCTTCTTTAATTCCGGTGTTTATCATATCCCTTGTATAATTAATGTTCGGCTCAAGGTTTAAAGCCATGCCGGCATTCTGCATAAAACCCTTGTTGCTAACATCAGCATCCCACGAAACAGAGTAACCATTGTTCACTGCTGATTCAACAGTAGATATAAACTCATTCAATGGCAGGTTGTAAAAAGAACCATTCGAAAAATTGTCTGGCACCTGGAGGATGAAGGATTGGTATTCAGGAACATGAGTAAAAGAAGTAAGGCTTACATAATCATCAGCATTGAACTTCAAAACATCTTTAGCAAACGTAAGCGGAGTATACTTCCTGCCTTCATAAGTAAACTCTGTTGGTGGCACTCCCATATACTGATCCAGGATCTTTGTATATCCATTTAGCCAATTGGAGGCTACCGGAACAACTTTAAGTACACTGTCCAAATATCCCTGAAGGCTGTTGAACATTTTAGAATGGTTGTAGGTTGTTGCACCGTTTACCAATCCAGAATAAACGTTTAGCGGAACAGCACCATAAATAGCAACAGCCCTTATAAGATCGTGACCTAATCCTCCTTCACCAAATTGTGCATGCCCCATGCGGAGAATGTAATTCCTGGCCTTTTCAATGTACATGTTACGGACAGTGAACATCTCACTCAGGTCAACGGGGTTGTTCTGGCTCCTTATGTCTTCACTTTCCAGGAGGGAAGTGGTAGCAAAACACCAGCATGTTCCGGTCATAGCCTGGTTTTTAACTGGAGTGGCTTTTATTGATTTTATGTTATAGAATTCCGGTTTAACAAATGTTGCCGGAGGTTGTGCAATAGCAATAGTTGCAACAAAGAATGATGCAAACAAAAAGAACCTTTTCATATAGGTGGCTTGAAGTTTTAATAATTAACCCGAACAAAGAATTTTTCTGTGTCATTGATTTGTAATGCATTGGCAGCAGCATTACTGATTCTTAGATCATATCCAAGGTTTTGACGAATACCGGACATTTTATCCAACACTTTTGCATAGATAGCTTTGTTGTTATTTGGATTGATGATCCTGATGATGGTTCCCGGTTCAACATTGTCCATGAGTGCATAATATTTCGCATCCTGCCATCCACTTGCTGTTTTAAAAATACCAGTAGTAACCTGTTCATCTTTGGAAGCTGGTTGGTCCTTTACCTGTAAGTCAAATTGTTTTTTAAAATAACCACCATTTCCATCATTAGTATAGGAAGGTTGTACAGGATTGCTCACTGTCTTAAATGCTGTTTCCTGTTTGGGCTCTTCTGTTTTTTCCTTCTTAGTAACAGGCTTTTCTTCCAGTGTAATAGGTCCTTCTGGTTTATTTTCAACAACCACTTCCTTTTTTGGTTCAACTGCTACAGGCTGTTCCACTTTCTTAGTTGCAACCTGTGAAGGAGAGGTCATGAAGCCAACAATCAATTTTTGACCTGTTTCTAATTTATCAGAAGCGAGGTTGTTCCATTTTCTCAGGCTGGCCATTAACACCTTGTTGCTATTCAGGCTCACTCTGTATAATCCTTCTTTTGCCCCTACTACATAGTACACCGGCTGACCCGTAGAAACTTGTTGGGAGAAGTTTGCTGTTGTCAGGGGAATATGAATAACCTTCCCTATTACTAGTCCGGCAGCCATGTCAAGGCCATTAAAAGCTGCAATTTCCTTGGCAGGCACATTATACATCCTGCCAACTGAATAAAAGGTTTCTTTTGGACTAACAGTATGATTTAAATATAATCCTCTTGGGCTGTGTTCCGCTATAAGTGGCTCTTGTGCAAAGCCGAAGAAAAAGCAAAAGGAGATGATGGCGAGTAAGATGGATTTTTTCATAGTAATTGATTAGCCTTACAAATATGCTTATTATTTCTCAAAAGGTTCATCGTTATACTGCTTCAAAATACGTAATTCTTTGGGATAATAATTATTTATACGATTTTTTAACGCATTGATCCAACCTATGTTGTGGTCCTTGTAGCGAACTGTCTGCCACCCGGTTTGCATCGCCTCAATTTGTAAATCCTGTCTTTGTAAATACCTGATGGCATCATGGTAGGACAGATTAGTCGATGGCACTTCCGAACTGAGGATTTTACTTAAGGCTAATGCATGATCAGGAATTAACTTTTCATTCATGATCTCTCCTACACGAACACCTGCATAAATCACTTTTAATTTGTCTATTAAGCTTGTTACCTGGTAAAGGTGTTCCTTCGGGATTGCATATGTTTTATCAAAGTGGTTAATGAAATAATAATCATTGGTGTCGAGCCATTTCGTCAGAATACTCAATTGTTTCGAGGCAATCTGATTCACTTTGCTTTGCCTGTTCTTATTCCTTAGTGATGGAGTGCGCTTTTTAAAGCAGCAAATAAAGAAACCTTCACCTTTTACCTTATCGGGAAAGAACCTATAGCCCACTGACTTTGTCAACGGCGAATGGCTGGTTACAATATTCCATGAAGGATCTATAGTTAACTGAGAATTCTCCATTGAACATTCATTCACCAACCAATCGGCTATATCTTCATCTTCTTCCTTTGAATAAGAGCAGGTAGAATAAATCAGCAGACCATCTTCTTTCAGGCAAGACAGCGCATCGGCTAGAATTCTCTGCTGTCTCTGAGAACAAAGTTGAACATTATTAAGGCTCCATTCATTGATTGCTTCCTCATCCCTGCGGAAAAGACCGCTGCCACTACAGGGTGCGTCAACCACAATTATATCGAAAAAGCCGGGTAGTTTCTGATAAGCAGATGGGTCATTGTTTGTTACTACAATATTCTCACAGCCCCATTTAATAACATTGTCCTGTAAAACAAATGATCGGCTCCTGATCACTTCATTGGACACTAATAAACTATCTGTTGACAATAAGGATTGCAGGTGCGTGCTTTTCCCACCTGGTGCTGCACACAGGTCCAATACCATCAATGGTTGTTCTAGATTTATCAATTGCTTCAACACCTGCTCAAGAAACATACTAGATGCTTCCTGTACATAATAAACACCTGCGTGGAATAACGGATCAAAAGTAAAGGATGGCCGCTCTTTTAAATAATAGCCATATGCCGTCCACGGAACTCTCTCTCCAACTTGAAAGGACAAGTCTTTCACTGTCTCTTCCTCTTTCTGCACGTTGATTTTAGAAGGGTTAAGCCTGATTGAAGTTATTGAAACAGGTTTGCCATGCACATCCAGGAAAGATTCTTTATTATATCCTTCAATTCCTTCCAGCGACTTCAAAAACTTTTCAGGTAATGTGGGCACAAAAAAACCTTTGACTTACGCCAAAGGTAAATTAGTTGAAATCAGTATCACTTTCTAAATAGGTTTAGCTGCCAGTAAATTATTGACCTCCTTTACCACCTTATTGTATTCTGTAATCGCACCTGCAACTACATCTATATTATCCTGTGCTTCTTTCCAGTTATTCTGTTCAATAGCTTCTCTAATGCCCGGCAAAGTCTTCACCCCATAACCGGTATAATAACCAGGAGCATAGATCTCGTGCTTGTACCACGGGCGACGAGGCAGGCCTGCCTGCGACAACAACTTTTGTTCTGCCTTAAAGAGTAATTCGTTTACCCGTGCTTGTTTTTCCTTTGGTTGGCTAATCGCCGTAGCTGATATCTTTTGAAATTCCTCTGCATCTTGCTTCAAATCTTGTAAAGCATTCTCAAATCGACTGAAGTTCAGATATGGAACTGTTTCTTTCTTTATAGTTTGTTTGTATGGCTTTGTTGGATCTTTCGCCAGGTCATACAGTTTATCGGCAGCTAACTTATTTTTCATTTCCGCATCTGCACGTTTGCTATCTGCCAATGTTTTTACTTCATTGCTATATTCGGTAACAGTCTTGTAGAAGGAATTAAAATCAAAGGGAAGTACATCTGCATCAGCCAACCTGAGTGTTACTCTTCCTGCTGTTTTAGCTAATGTCAGTCCGTACTGAAAACCGGGATCACCAAAGCGGGTATAGTGATCATAATCATCATAAATAGAATGATATACGCCTGCATCATCTTCTCCCCCATAGCCGATATTCATTGAAGGAACACCAAGATGTTGGATGAAAGGAGAGTAATCGGATCCGGCTCCTAAAGCACCCAGCTTCATATTCTTATTACCATATAATTTGGTGCGGGTTGCCTGGTCACTATTAACCATTGTTCGCGCATATTGACGTTCTTTTACGCTAACTCCGGTTTCCGGGTCCTTCACATCATCTATTACCTGGTTAAAGAAAGGCTCAAGAGTATGTGATCCGCTGGCTGAAATGAATCCACGCCCATTTCCATCAGAGTTAATATACGCCACTGCTTTATTCTTCAGATCTTCCTGGTGTCCTTCGGCCCACTCTGTTGAGCCAAGTAAGGCTGGCTCTTCTCCGTCCCACGCACAATACACTAATGTTCTCTTTGGACGAAAACCTTTTTTATATAATTCTCCTATAGATCTTGCTTCTTCCAGTTCTGCCACTAAACCACTAAGTGGATCTTCAGCTCCATTCACCCATCCGTCGTGGTGATTACCCCTCATTACCCATTCGTCCGGAAATTCACTACCCGGCAACTTTGCTATTACATTATTAACAGGTTTAAGATCCCAATTAAACTCTAGTTTCATGTGAACCTTGTCTTTGCCGGGGCCTACATGATAAGTGATGGGTAAAGTCCCTCTCCAGGAGGGTGGTGCCACCTGCCCTTCCAGTGATTGCAAAAATGGCAATGCATCTTCATAAGAAATCGGCAGCACCGGGATTTTCATGATAGTTATCGCATCCTTTCGTTCGAGTCTCTCCGCATCTTTAGTAGCAGCATAACCGGGTGTTAAAGGATCACCAGGGTAAACTGGCATGTCCATCACCGACCCTCTTTGTACCCCTGCTGCCGGACGGAAAGGACCTTTCGGATATACATCACCGGCAGTATAGCCATCATCACCCGGATCGGAATAAATCAGGCAACCTATTGCACCATGTTCCGCAGCCACTTTCGGTTTAATGCCTCTCCAGGAACCACCGTATTTTGCAATAACTATTTTACCCTTTACGTCAACACCCATTTTCTCCAGCTCTTCGTAATCTGCCGGTACTCCCCTGTTCACAAATACTAATTCTGCGCTCACATCTCCATCTGCCGAATAAGCATTGTAGGTGGGCAGTTGTTCAGCTCTTTGGGTGGTGTATTTATCGCCTGGAACCACAGGCTCTTCCAATTTGGCTTTATATGGCTTTGCACCCAGCAGTTCTACTACCCTGGTCTTTGGAGTAGGAAACAACACATAGTAGGTATCTATTTCTGTTTGATACCCCCATTGTTTAAACAATGAGGCGAGATAGTCGGCATTTGCCTTATCCTGTGGTGAACCAACATGATGTGGATGGGAGCTCAGAAATTTCATCCATTCATCTAAATTCTTTGCATTCAACTGTGCGTCAAATTGCTTTTCCCAATCTAGCTGCTTTACGGCATTCGGATCAGTAAAGCCCATAAGCTTTGGCTGTGCAAAAGTGTAAGAAAACAGGAATAACAGGATACAAATGGTGGTTGTACGTTTCATGTCTGTTAATTGGTTGTATTGTTATGTGGCTCAATGGTTAGGTTGTGCTGCTTGTATTGTTGCATTGCTGTATTGCACTTTACTGTTACACGCAACAATACAACAATAAGACAATTTGACCATTTACCTTAACTCCTCGCTCGTGAAAGCAAGCGGGAGCAATTTACTGGCACTTTCAATAACATACACAGGGCCGGTCATACCTCCAAGTATGAGTTGTACGGGATGATTCATTCTGCCTTCATATTCCTGGAGCGCCTGCCTGCACATGCCGCATGGTGAAATAGGATGATCGCTTTTCTGGTTATGGCTTTTATAACTGATGGCAATTGTTTCAACCGCAACTTTAGGGTATAGTGAAGATATAGTTCCTAACAGCACCCGTTCTGCACATAACCCAACTGGAAACGAAGCATTCTCCTGGTTGCTGCCGGGAACTGTTTCACCATTGGCCAGTTTGGCGATGGCCCCTACCTGGAAATTGGAATAGGGAGCATAAGCGTTCTCAGTAACTTCTCTTGCTTTTTGCAGTAGCTGTTGTTCATCTGCAGGCAATTCATCTATGCTATCGTACACTCTATAATTGAACTCGTATTTATTTTCTTTCATACAAATGAATCAGTAATAAAAAATGTCCCGCTGCTGCGGGACAATTAAAGATATAAATTATTTTACTATTTTAAACAATCTGCTCCATCGTGGTCCCTGGTCCCAGCTAAACCAGATAAGCCATGCCTTACCAACTACCCGGTCTTCAGGAACAAATCCCCAGTAACGCGAATCCTGTGAACCCTGCCGGTTATCTCCCATCATCCAGTAATAATTCATCTTGAAAGTATAACTGGTTATTTCCTTTCCATTGAGGTAAAACTTACCACCTTTTGTATCAAAATCATTGTGCTCATACACGCGAATGGCACGTTCATACAATGGATAATTTTCTGAAGTAAGCTGTAATGCAGCACCTTTCTTTGGAATCCAGATCGGGCCGTAATTATCTCTCGTCCACTTGTGGATAGTATCATATGGAAATACCAGTCCTGCGGGAATATTCTGAGTGGGAAAGATCTTATATCCCAATTTTTCCAGGTCGGCTTTTGCTGTTTGTGTCAGTGTCATATAATACAGGTAAGGTTGTGCACCTTGCTGTAACTCTCCTTTGTCTGCATCCACCTCGTACTTTTCTTTCATCACATCAGCATCCAACCGCTGGCCATTGGTTAGCACTGTATAACTAACCTCTGATTTTGGTGGATTAGGTTCCAGCTGTCCATTCACATATACAACGTTGTTCTTCACCTGCAGCCAATCGCCGGAAACTCCTGTACAACGTTTGATATAATTATCCGATTTATCAGCCGGATGTATTGCCAAAGGATAAAGATCCGGGTTACTGAGTATCATCTGCCTACCTTTTGAAATATCGCCTCCGCCAATCTCCCGTGCAAAGTCGTAATAAGGTCGCTGCGACTGAAAGTCCGGCAGGTTGATCACAGTATCACCTGCAGGAAAGTTGAACACTACAACATCACCTCTTTTTACCGGGGCAGCCCACCAACGGATATAGGGAAGCTTTACGGCATCAGTATATGATTTCTTATTAGTACCTGGAAT
>JBLNAY010000341.1:0-26706 GCA_050259715.1 Candidatus Dadabacteria bacterium | reverse complement strand
GCATTTGGATTTTCACCATTATTGTTGTCCAGGTCATTAGGAATTATCTCCATAATATCCGCATTAGTAATCTGGTTTTCCAGATCCGGTGGTTTTACAAATTCAGCATTTCTATCGAGGCCTGTAGACCTGTCGTCAAGGGCTTTCCTGAAAAAGGCCTGCCAGATAGGTCTTGCCGCCGCACCACCATACCCTTGGGCACTTTCAATTCTAATAAATCGATCATCACTTCCTACCCAAACACCTGCCAGCAACTGGGGAGTAAATCCCATAAACCATGCATCTGCATTATCGTTTGTTGTACCTGTTTTACCACCCATCTCCTTAACACCCAGTGACTGCATTAATCCTGCTGCTGTGCCTTTGGTTACAGGTCCCTCCATCATCATACACATCTTATATGCAGTTACTTCACTTACCACTTCTTTGCGATTGCCCCCAACATCCGAACGATAAATTGTGTTGCCATTTCTATCTTCGATCCTGGATATCATTACCGGCTTAGTAGAAAATCCATGTCCCGGGAATATGGAGTATCCCCAGATCATTTCATATAAAGACAGATCACAGGAACCAAGTGCAATAGATGGGTAAGGCTCCACCTTAGTGGGAATATTTACCCGCTCCAGGAAGTTAGCAAATTGAACCGGGCCTACCTGCTTCATGATATATGCCGTTGCACAGTTCTTCGACCATGCCAGTGCTGAAGCCATACTCATTTCTCTTCCGGAACATGTCTTATCGGTCGCAGGTACCAATTGTCCTTTTCCAAAAGATTGTTGTTCATCTATAACCGTAGTCTCCGGAGTAAAGCCCCTTTCTTCCATTGCCTGGCAGTACAGGAATGGTTTTATAGATGAACCAACCTGTCTCTTGACCTTTAGTTGTGCGTGATCATATTTGTAAGTCTTAAAACCAATACCTCCTACCCAGGCTCTTACTTCACCTGTCTCCGGGTCCATCACCACAAAACCAGTCTGTATCATCTGCCGGTGATACTTAATGGAATCCATTGGAGTCATCACTGTATCCTTTTCTCTCTTTGCATTCCATGCGAATACCTTCATCGGCACTTTCTCATAAAATTTCTTTCTTATATCCTCATCACTTAACCCATCCTCCTTCATGTTATTCCACCGGTCACTTGCTTTCATTGCGGCTTCCAAAACATTTTCGTGGCCCTTCCACACCGACCCTGTCCGAACGTCTCTCTGTGCATTTAAAGCTTTCTGAAGCATCGGCATCTGTTGTGATACTGCTTCTTCAGCATAGTCCTGCAGTTTAGTATTGATGGTGGTATAAACCCTCAAACCATCATCATAAATATTGTAAGGATCTCCATCAGAGTTTTTGACATTGTTTAGAACACCATCTATTTCGCCTTTCAATACTTCCCTGAAATAAGGTGCATATCCGGCATTCTCATCCAACTTCATGTAATCCAGTTTAATGGGAAGTTGTTTCAACCTGCTGGCTTCCGCCTCAGACAATTTCCCATTTCTTTCCAACTGTGTTAACACCACATTTCTTCTCTCTTTCGATTGTAATGGATGTGTGCGAGGATTATATATTGAATTTCCTTTCAACAGCCCTACCAATACCGCAGCTTCATCAGTGGTCAAACGGTCGGGTTCCTTCTGGAAAAAAGTTCTTGAAGCATTCCTTATTCCATAAATGTTTTCACCAAAAGGAACAGCATTGAGGTACAATGCCAATATCTCTTCCTTTGTAAAGTTTCTCTCCAGCCTTATGGCTATGATGTATTCCTTTAATTTCTCAATTATACGTGTTGCCTTATTTTTACTTCCCTGTTCCAGTAACGCTTTGGCCAGCTGTTGAGTAATAGTGCTACCACCCCCACTGCGTCCAAAAGAAAGAACAGCACTTAATGTTCTTTTAAAATCAATACCGGAATGCTCATAGAAGCGCTCATCTTCAGTAGATACCAATGCATCAATCACGTGTGGAGAAATCTCATGATAATTTACATTGCTCCGGTTACCTCTTTCCCTGTAATACTTGCCCATGAGAGTTCCATCCTGGGCATATACTTCTGATGATTGTAAAATGGTTGGATTCTCCAGTTCCTTCAGCGAAGGAAGCCGTCCAAATACACCCACCATACATAACAATAATATCAGCAGAAATAAACCAAAGCCGGATAAGAAAATAATCCAGAACGCACGCACGCTTTTATTCATGTATTTCATAGCTATTAAGAATTCGTTGCACCTATGGGCAAAACAAAGCTATTAAATAGGCAACAACGATCGGTTAAAATTTGCCCGGTAAGTTTTGGTTGATAAACCTTGAATAGGCACTCACATCAGGGTTCGCTTTCAAGATGTCGAGATTAGCAGGTGAAATAACTGAGAAGGTATACTTATCAGCAGTTAACCAGGGAACGATCTCCGATGCTGCTGTTTTCTTTGCCATCTGAACATAGTCTACAGCAGCCTGGGCGTTTGGAAAATTACCGACCAATACCAGCCTCGTATCTGCATTAAGATTCGCTACTTGTACATCCAATGGCAGGTTATAAAATTTCTCCTTGCTAAAGCGGTTAAAGGCGTTTTTTGCTTCATTAACAAATACAGGATCCACTTTATTCAATATGACTATTGCATAATGATTGGTATTTGCATTGAATGTGAACTGGGCAACCGGAGCTGGAGGTGTAACAGTCCCTTTTGCTGCACTATCGGCAGCTTTCTGAACCGGTGGAGTAACTGCAACTTGTTTTTTTACAGCTACAGTATCTTTAATGGGTTGTTGAACAGGAGTTGGAGCGTTATTAACGGCAACAGGAGGCACTACTTCCTGCTGTTGCATCTGGTAGTTATTCAACTCCGTCTCAATCTGCTGACGCCTGGAGAGTACCTGTAATAGTGTTTGTGCTTTCTTCCCTAATGGAGTCGTATTTCCCTGTGCAATCAACGTCTGTAAAATATTTTTAGCTGCACTATCTTCTCTTTGCCTGACCAGGTATACTGCCTGTATGTATAACAATTGGGGTTCCCAATAATTTGTCTTAAAGGTGCTGTCAGCGACTACTTTAGCTGCCTGCGCTTCATCAAACTTGCCTTCGATGAATAGGTTGTAAATTCTCTCGTATTCGCTGGTGCTTGCAGGGTTTTGCTTGCCTTTAGCAGTAGGATCCTGACCTGTTGTTGCAATGGCTGTGTATTTAGATCCGGGGAATCTGTCTTGTAATAGTTTTTTAACCGAAGCTGCTTTTGATCTTTCTCCTGCTTTCAGGTAAGCATAGTAAAGGTTAAATAATCCTTGATCTACCAGGGAAGAATCCGGAAAACGAGTTCGTAGTTGCTCAAGAACATCAATTGCTGAGATATAGTCATTAATCTCGTTAAGATATAGTCCTCCAAGATTGTTCAGAGCTGTTATTATTTTATCATTCGAAGTTTTTAAGGCTTCAGCTGTAAGAGGAATATTGGTTGCAAGAGTCTCTGCCGTGATTTCAGAACTCTCTGCAACATCGGCTGTTACAGAAGCTACATCCGCAATAGCTGCAGACGGATTAACATTAGCCTTTTTCACCACATCTTTTATCCTTCTCCAGTTGTCTACGTTCGGGCGGTCGCCCCAGATCTGCCTGAATTGTTTTTCTCCGGAGGTTTTTAATGAAGTATTATAAAAATACCAATCACCTTTTTGTGTAGAGGTGAATAAATCAGGTATTGTTGTAGGTAAGGAACCTCCTCTGAATGAAACATCCTCTTTAACTCCCCGCTCTCTCCTGATTTGCTTAGCCAACTTCGTTAAAAATACATTGCGTTCAGCTTCCGGCATTGCTGCAATTTTTTGAAGGCTGTCCTGTAGGTGAATTACATCCAGATTTTCTACTATCTTTTTTAAAGGAGGTTTCCGGTCATTGACACGTCGCATTTCAGCTTCAGTCAAATCACTTACCCTAATGCTATCATAATAAGACGAAGCAAACTTGTATTTCTTTTGACTAAACGATAGATCAGCTATTTGAAGGAATGCTTTACTCTTTGAAGAGAGATTGCCATTATTGTATTTCGACCCTTCTAATAATAATTCTCTTGCAGCTTCCAGGTTGTTTCTATCCATCTCCATCTGTGCTGCCATATAATAAATGATATCTCTATAGTCTTCAAACCTCTCTTTATGCGCCATTTTCAGCAGTTCAGCTATATTTTGGTCGATGTAATTTTCGTCAGCGGTTTTATTTACCCTAACCATATTTAAACGCGCAACAACTTCCATGATCGGGTCTGTCGTATGCGTAATTGCCTTTGCATACAGCTTTTGTGCTTCATCCAGCTTTCCTGCCTTTTCATACATCTGGGCAGCCAAATATTCCCACCTGGCCTTCTCTTGTTTTAAACGTTGACCTTCTGCCGCCACCACAAGGTGTGCTGCAGAACTATCCCACCTTTCCTGTTTGTAAAACCAGTAAGCCTGGGCTTCTTCCAGGCCGTAATTAAGTCGTTGCGGGAAATAAGGATCATCCTTTATGGTGCTGATAAGACTACCTGCTTCAGCAAAGCGTTCCATTTCCGTCAGGGTTCTTACCTGCCATATAAAAGCATTATTTCTGGCGGAGCTTGAGGGGAAAACGCCTTTTTTTTCTTTCGTAGCAATGGTTAAAGTATTCTGTCCCTCTTCATGGCTACCGATGTATTTATAGTAGCCATCCTTTTCTTTATCTGCATAAGAATAGTTGACGAACTGGAACATCATCGAGGCTGAATCCAGCTGATTTTGTAAATAAAAAGCAGCGCCCCAAAGAAGGTATAAATCATCATTCCAGTGATTACGAAGGTCATGCATCAACACACCGGTGCGCGCTTTATAGATTACAGAATCCAGGTCGGAAGAATCTGCTCTTGTTGTTGCAAGGTCATAATCATAAAAGGAGAGTAAGTTGAAATAGTCATCCCTGTGCACCAGTTTTGCCCTGTCAATTACCTCGTTTAATTTGTTATTCGCATTGAATACGTAGTTGTAGTGGGTGCTTAAATTATTGAAGAATTTCTTTGGCTGCTTTAGCTTTCCCTCTTTAGTCTTTTCAGCTTTAAGAATCCTGTTTTCGTATTCTTTTGGCTTCTTAACATCTACCTGGTAGCCTTGCTGGCTAAAAGCAATAGAGTTGATCCCCAACAGGTTAAGAGATAAACAACAAAGGAATAATAGGCGGCTCACTTTCATTCGGTCGCAAACTAAAGTCTTATTAACAGATTTTCAAAGATTTTAGTATAAATACCAGCTTATTTTTTACCGTTATCCCTCCTTCTTGGCTCAGGCTACACCAAAATAGAAGTTAGCTCTTTATATATTATGAACTGTATTTATTCGTACCTTTTTGTCCTTTAAAGTGACACTGACAATACCGGTGATGAAGAATTGGGCAATAAAAGCAGATCGGAATACTATTTCTTTTGTGTGAACAGATAAAGTAAAACTAAACTCTATCTTCTTCATTATCAATGGAATTACCTTCAATAATTAGAGATCTCTCTGGATAAGCCCCTGTTGATGATGCAGCCCCTTGCAGGCTTAAACCCCTATCTTTAAACTTCAATAGCTCGTAATGGCAAAACTCGATGCTGGCACTACTCTGAAGCGATTGCAAAATCGCTACAGGTTAGTAATTATGAATGACGACACCTACGAAGAAGTGGTGACGTTTCGACTTTCCAGGTTAAGTGTGTATATTGTCCTGAGTACAATTTTCGTGTTGCTGGTAGGCTTGACAGCGGCTTTCATTGTATTTACCCCGTTGAAGTATTATATACCGGGGTATGGCAGTGCAAAGGTGGACAGGGAATACAGGAAGCTAAAGTATGTGACTGATTCGCTCGAAAAACAGGTAGGCTACCAGGCACAATACCTTGACGGATTGAGAAGAGTTATGGCGGGGAACACTGATCTGAAGCTCGACACCACTCAATTGCCAATGCCTAAGGAAGAAATTTCGAATGATTAAACCTATAAAACCAATCCTATGTTCAACAAAGAAAAACACCAGTCTGCTGACAAGCAATTAAGTATCGTAACACTCATCAACAGCGGTACCGTTTTCAATGGAGATGTACAAAGTGAAAATGATCTGCGTATTGACGGCATTATTCATGGTAATGTTTCCTGTAAAGCACGTGTTATTATTGGAAAGGGCGGTATAGTGGAAGGAAATATCGAAGGAAAACATGCCGAGATCACCGGTAAGGTCATTGGCAACATTGTAGTGCAGGACGCGATACTTTTGAGAAACAAATCTGAAGTTCACGGTAATATCAATGCTGTTAGCTTACAAGCCGACACCGGCGCCCTGTTTAATGGTTACTGCCAGATGGGGGCAGGTGCCAATGTAGTATTAATGGTTGAAGAGAATGTCCACGCAAAAGCCCAATAGAAATAACGATATACTGAAATATGCAGGGATGGGCACCCAGATCTTTGCATCATTGGGAATAGCGGTTTTTGTCGGCCGTTATATCGACTCCAGGTGGATCAGAACCACTATTCCCATCCTTACTTTGCTACTACCTGTGATGGTATTGTTTGTATTAATATATTCGTTGATCAGGCAAACATCCAAAAAGAACAATGATGAGGATAAAAAGTAAGTTCAGAGAGTTTGTTCCGGTATTAGTAATTTTTGTTGTTGTAAATGCTATCCTGGTGGCCGGCAGTTCCTGGCTGGGTAAAACAGGTATAAGCCAGCAGATGGTGATGGGCGGTAATTTATTTCTTTTGGCGATCACATTTTTCTCTTTCCTCATTGCAGAACGAGGCCTTCAGAAGGAGAATCCGCATGCTTTTGTCCGGGCTGTTTACCTGAGTATAATGATAAAACTTTTTGCCTGTATTATAGCGGCATTCATCTACATATCCATCAATAAATCATCAGTAAATAAGCCGGGGTTATTCACCTGTATGGGTTTATACCTTGTTTACACTTTTGTTGAAGTATCTGCATTAACGAAGATGTTGAAGAAAGCTAAAAATGGCTAAGAAAGAAGCACCTATTTCAGCTTTAGAACAATTTTTACCTCCCAACACCTATCAACCGGTGATGTATTATCTCCACCACCATGGAGTGCACCTGACAGTCGCCCGCGAAAGAAAGAGTATTTTAGGCGACTACCGGCACAGAACTATAAATTCCACTCACCGCATCAGCGTCAATGGAAATTTAAATAAGTATTCATTCCTGATCACCCTCCTACACGAGCTGGCACACCTCCTGACATTCGAAAAATATGGCAATAAGGTGGTGTCTCATGGTAAGGAATGGAAAATGATCTTCGGGAAGCTGCTCGCCCAGTTTATAGAACATAATATTTTTCCTGTCGATATACGTGAAGCACTGTTAAAATCCTTGCATGACCCTGCTGCGTCCAGTTGTGCGGATGTTCATTTATTACGAGTTCTGAAGAAGTATGACGAAAAAGAATCTACTCTTGTGTTTGTGGAAGCTATTCCCGGAGGAAGTTTATTTCGTACTCATGATGGTAAGATATTCCTGAAAGGAGAGAAAATCCGCAAAAGATTCCGGTGCATAGAAGTGGCCACCAAACGGGTTTACCTTTTTAGTCCTGTTTACGAGGTTGAGCAAGTCAGCTAAATTTTCCTGCCATTCAAACTCTGTCAAGTACTCCTAATCTGGTTTAATAACGTTATATGCATTCTTCCATGGGAGTTCTATGGAGCGTGCACGCTATTGCCACGGAATTAGCACGGAATTAGCACGGAATTACCACGCTATTAATTCCGTGCTAATTCCGTGCTAATAGCGTGGTAATTCCGTGGTAATTCCGTGGGCGGGCTATAGGAGCTCCATAAGTATACTGGATCCCGGCTATGCTTGTGCTGCATAGAAATGATGTAAATGGATTAAACTAAATGAGCCAGGAGGAGAAATTACTTAGTTCCAGGTGCCGTAAAAATCAACAGCAAAACGGATTACTGTTTATACTTCTTCAATTTTTTTAATCATCCAAAGGTCACATCCGTGATGGCCGGTGTTTCCTAATGGACTCTTCAGGTATTCCCAGCCAAATTTTTCATAGGTGCGAAGGGCCTGCTTGAGTTCAGGCATACTTTCTATATAAATACGCTTAAATCCGAGTCTCTTTGCCGTTTCAATGCACTTTTGAATAATCAGTTTACCAAGGCCGATATGCCTTGCCTTGGGGTATAAATACATTTTTACCAATTCGCATGTATCAGTGGGTAAGCCATTAGAAGGGAAAATCCCGCCGCCACCAACAACATCTCCGTCTGATTCTGCTATGAAATAAGCAGACCTGGGTTCTTGTTGAAAAACCTCGTAAAGATGATCGGTGGTTTCATCAAAATACACGGTACCGGGATGGTTAGCCCCGAATTCTTCAAGGGTGGATCGAATCAAGTTTGCAAGGGAATTATTGTCAGAAGGCGCTATCAGCCTTAATTTTATGTCATCAAAGTTCAATTTTTTTAGACTATCCATTCGATTGATAAGGGTTTCTGATTAATGGCAGATAAAATTTTGGGGTATAAAGTGAATTTAGGATTTTAATCATCTTTTAATCTCATTCTAATCTCCATCTTTATAATGTCCTATGAAAACAAAGTCCGTTTTTTGTCCAAACCCATGAAAAGCTAATCAGGCGTCCGTCCGAGAAAAACATCTCAAGCCATTAATGTCTCAATCCGCCTGAACTAATTATCCCTCCTGCAAAGGAGGGATTTTTTTTGGTATCATTCTACATTAAAATCTAACAGGTATGGAAATGAAAAAGGTCGCCTTATATAAGACGACCCTTTAATATCGTTCAGGTAATTTATTTACAAAATCCTGCTTTAAGCTGCTACAGCCTTGTTTACCAATTCTGCCGCTTCACTCAAAAGAATTGCAGATTGAACGTGTAATCCACTTTCATCTATAAGTTTTTTGGCTTCTTCAGCATTAGTGCCCTGCAGTCGAACAATGATGGGGATATTAATATTTCCCATGTTCTTATAAGCATCTATAACACCTTGCGCTACACGGTCGCAACGAACAATACCGCCAAAGATGTTAATGAGGATAGCCTTTACCTTAGGGTCTTTCATGATGATGCGGAAGCCTGCTTCTACCGTTTGTGCGTTGGCAGTACCACCAACATCAAGGAAGTTGGCGGGCTCGCCACCACTTAGTTTTATCATGTCCATGGTTGCCATAGCTAATCCGGCGCCGTTTACCATGCAACCCACATTTCCATCCAGCTTCACAAAATTCAGGTTGTGTTTTCCTGCTTCCACTTCTGTAGGATCTTCTTCAGAAATGTCTCTAAGAGCGGCAAGTTCAGGGTGACGCATTAAGGCGTTATCATCCAGGTTCATTTTGCAATCTACTGCTACAATCTTGTCATCAGCAGCTTTGAAAAGCGGATTGATCTCCAGCATGGAGCAATCCAAACCACAATAAGCTTTATAGAGATTGGTAACGAACTTTACCATGTTTTTGAAAGCATCGCCTTTTAAGCCGAAATTGAAAGCAATTTTCCTTGCCTGGTAAGCTTGCAACAATCCTCCCGGGTAAACCCATTCTTTAAAGATCTTTTCCGGTGTCTTGTGTGCAACTTCCTCAATGTCCATTCCACCTTCTGTGCTATACATAATTACGTTTTGGCCCTTGGCCCTGTCTAGTAGAATGGATAGGTAAAATTCCTTCCTTTCCGTTGGGCCATCATAGTACATATCCTGCGCAATCAGCACCTTGTTAACTACCTTTCCTGCTTCACCGGTTTGTAAGGTTACCAGTGTACCACCCAGGATCTTTTGTGCTACGTCTGAAACTTCATCCAATGACTTCACCACCTTTACCCCGTTTATACCGGTTTCTCTTATTTTTCCCTTTCCACGGCCACCGGCGTGGATCTGCGCTTTAATCACAGCAAAGGGACTTCCATAGGTTGTTTTGATTTGACGGTAAGCTTCTTCAGCATCATGTGGGGTACTAACAGCAATGCCTTCCTGGGTAGGGACGTTGTATTTATTCAGGAGTTCTTTTGCCTGGTATTCGTGCAAGTTCATTTTTCTGAAAATTTCGGCAAAGATATGAGTCTGAACCTTTAATGAGATTAGCAAATTAGAAGAATAGCAGCTTAGCTGGTTACTAAACCGGAGAACTCACTATCCGCTCATCCGCTCATCTGCTTAACTTCTGTTTATTGCCGAACCTGCTGAAAATTATCGTAGTAATTCTCCCTTTTAGAGATATCCAAAATCAAGGGAATGCACTCTTTTAAATAATGGATTAGAATGATAGCTTTGTTTTACCGTTTAAGAAACCTTTATCCTCCAGACTAACTTCTTTGCTAACCAAAGTCCTCTGAAAACCAGCTATTAAAACACAACTTTCAGTATAAAGCAATGAGTTCATTGCCGGTAACCTGTCAGTTATACTTTGATTTCTTAACCATATGAGCAAGTTGAATAGTCGTCTTAACTCTTCTGTCCTGGTGATCGATGATGATCTTGACCTTCTGATGTTGCTGGAGCGGATTCTTACTAAAGAAGGATATATAGTGGAGACAGCAGCAAGTATTGCGGAAGCAGAAGATATTCTGAGCGTTTTTACACCTGGCATTACCCTTTTAGATATTAATATCAATGGAGAGGATGGCAGGAAACTTTGCTGGAAGTTGAAAAAACAAGAACCTCAATCAAATACTAAAGTGATCATCATGTCAGGTTATGACTTTAGCCTTGGTAGGGCAGTTCTTTTCGGAGCAGATGACCTGCTTCCAAAACCTCTGAACATAGAATTTCTTCTCCATAAATTAGCGGGGTTGATGCAGGAAGTAGATGCTCCCCCGGGTGATTTCTGATCTTTAACTGTAAAGGATCTTTAATTGCATTAAAAGGTACATTAGTCAGCAGAAATGATGTATAAAAGAGCGCTGGGATAGAAAATTGTATTAATTTAAATTTGGGCACGGAATTTTTGTATTCTTCCAGCGACTCTTGACTATATGCCACATTATTACACATTAGGAACCATACCCCATAAACGCCATACCCAGTTCAGGAAACCTGGTGGTGGATTATATTCAGAGCAATTATTTTCAACAGAAGGCTTTTCTAACGATTACTCCTTATTATATCATATACAGCCACCAACACAGATCATTAAAACGGAAAAGCCGGTTAATGTAGCTCCTGAAATTGCAGAAGAGAAGATGCTTAGCCACCGCAGTTTTGAAGGCTTTAATATAAAATCAAAAAAAGATTACCTGGAAAGCCGAATCCCGGTGTTGGTTAATAATGATGTTCACATTGTTTTGGCAGCACCTTTAGAAAGTACAAATGAGTATTTCTTTAAGAATGCGGATGCTGATGAAATACTGTTTGTTCATGAAGGATCTGGAATTTTAAAGACAATGTATGGTGATTTGCCATTTGGCTATGGTGACTACCTGGTTATCCCAAGGGGTACCATTTACCAGGTCCGGTTCAATGACGAAAACAACAGGCTTTTGATCATTGAGTCATTCAGTCCTATACGTTATCCTAAAAAGTACCTGAGTAAGTATGGACAGTTGCTGGAACATTCTCCTTATACAGAGAGGGACATAAGACCTCCACAAGACCTTCAAACCCATAATGAAAGTGGCGATTTCATGGTTAAGACAAAAAAGAAAGGGATTATTTACAACATCCATTATGCCAGCCATCCCTTTGATGTGGTAGGATGGGACGGATGTTGTTATCCATTCGCTTTTTCTATACATGACTTTGAACCCATCACAGGCAGGGTGCACCAGCCACCGCCTGTTCACCAAACCTTTGAGGCGAACAATTTTGTTGTTTGTTCTTTCTGTCCGCGGTTGTTCGATTATCATCCATTGGCCATTCCTGCTCCTTATAACCACAGTAATATTGATAGTGATGAAGTGATTTATTATGTTGATGGAGATTTCATGAGCCGTAAAAATGTGACCAGGGGAATGATTACTCTTCACCCGGCAGGAATTCCACATGGCCCACATCCCGGGGCGGTTGAGAAAAGTATAGGAGCTAAAGAAACCAAAGAACTGGCAGTGATGGTTGATACCTTTCATCCCCTCATGTTAACAAAGGCAGCCCTGGATATAGAAAATGAAGGTTATGTAATGAGTTGGGCAGAATAGGAGAGAAGAATTGATTAATTTTAATATTCTACGTAAAAAATGATACTATGGTAAGATTAACAGATCTGAAAGAAGGAGATATTGTACACGTGGTACATGATGGAGTAGACAGGGAAGGGGAAGTTTTGGAAATCACCAGGGAAGAGAACTTAGCCTGCGTGGATAATGGGATACAGGAATTCTGGTACCCTTTAGATGAAATAAGGCCCGTTCCCCTGACCGGTCAACGTCTCATTGATTTGTTTGGTTTCGAGCAAGAAGAAACACCAGATGGGGTGAAGTACAAAAAAGGTGCATTCCGTGTGATGATTCATGATCCGGGTAATAATACCAATGTGGATGTGTGGTACCGGGAAGATCACCGGCATTTCAATCACCCTATTTACATTCATGAATTACAAAATCATCACCTGCAGATGACCAAAGTGCCCCTTGAAAGGGTAGCAGTGGACTAAAAGCTTCTTAATTTTTATGTAAATAGTGTCAGGGTCTGCAAAAAAAGCAGTCCCTTTTTCGTTTTTAAGCGTAAAGCTCCTATCTTTGCGCCTCCAAAATAGGTATGTCAAAACAGCCATTAATTAAACAAGACGGAACAATACTGGAAGCATTATCAAATGCGATGTTTAGAGTGAAACTGGAGAATGGACATGAAATTTTGGCAACTATTTCAGGGAAAATGAGGATGCACTATATCCGAATCTTACCTGGGGACAAGGTTGGCGTAGAAATGAGCCCTTACGATTTAAGCCGGGGGAGGATCATTTTTCGATACAAATAATTGGTCAAAAGGGTCATATAGGTTATATGGCTACTTTGACTTTTTGACTCATTTGACTTATATATTTTTATGAAAGTTAGAGCATCTATCAAGAAAAGAAGTGCCGATTGCAAGATTGTGCGTCGTAAGGGTAAGCTTTATGTTATTAACAAAAAGAACCCACGCTACAAGCAAAGGCAAGGATAAGAACTATTGATTATTAGTAATTATCAATAGTAAATTGAAAATTTAAAATTAGAAATAAAACATGGCTCGTATTGCCGGTGTAGACTTACCAAAAAATAAAAGAGGCGAAATCGGTCTTACCTATATATATGGTATCGGACCTTCTACTGCCCGTTACATTCTGGATAAGAATGGGATTGATCGTAATAAGAAAGTGAACGAGTGGAACGATGAGGACCTGAACCATATTCGTACTACCATCACCGAGGAGCTGAAAGTAGAAGGACAATTACGTTCCGAGGTTCAGATGAGTATTAAGCGTTTACTGGATATTGCTTGCTACCGCGGACTTCGTCATCGTAAAGGTTTACCGGTAAGAGGTCAGCGTACTAAAACCAACAGCCGTACACGTAAAGGTAAACGTAAGACAGTTGCTGGCAAGAAGAAAGCTACTAAGAAGTAAGAAATAAGCTTCGAGCTTTGAGCTATGGGCTTCGGGTAAAACCACTCGATACTCATTGCCCTAAGCTCTTAGCTGTTTTATATGCACCATATTAACTGGATCAATTGCGGATACCAGGTGCAGGTGGAGAGTTGATTCAGGATCTTAATTAAGATTTTAAACAAAAAAAAGGACTACCTACAAAATGGCAAAAGCACAGCAAAGCGCAAAAGCAGCTGCGAAAAAAAGAATCGTGAAGGTTGATTCATATGGCGACGCCCATGTGAATGCTACTTTCAACAACCTGATCATCAGTATTTGTAATAAACAAGGACAGGTTATTTCCTGGTCAAGTGCAGGTAAAATGGGTTTTAAAGGATCAAAGAAAAACACTCCATATGCTGCTCAAATGGCTTCAGCAGATGCTGCAAAAGTAGCTGCAGATGCAGGAGTAAAGAGAGTGGATGTATTTGTAAAAGGACCTGGTGCCGGTAGAGAAAGTGCCATTCGTGCATTGGCTCAATCAGGCATTGAGGTAGCCATGATCAAAGACGTTACACCATTACCACATAATGGTTGCCGTCCTCCCAAGAAAAGAAGAGTTTAACAATGAGTAATGAGTGATGAGTAATGAGTAAGGAGTGAAACAAAGCACATAAACTCATTACTGATCACTCATCACTCATAAGACATATTTAGCCTTTGGCTATTCATTTAATAAAGGGTGCTTCATTAATTTTTACCGCTTTCAACGATGAACGCACCGGTTTCTAAAAAGCGGAAATGAATAAACAACTATGGCACGTTACAATGGTCCCAAGACCAAAATCTCCCGTATTTTCGGTGAGCCTATCTTAGGCAATGGTAAATGGTTAGGTAAGAACTCTAACCCTCCAGGTCAACATGGTGCACAACGTAAGCGTAAAAGCTTAGGTGAATATGCACTTCAGTTGCGTGAGAAACAAAAAGCAAAATACACTTATGGTATTTTGGAAAAGCAGTTCCGCAAAACATTTGAAGAAGCCTCACGTCGTAAAGGTGTTACCGGTGAAAATCTCATTAAACTTTTAGAAGCAAGATTGGATAACACAGTTTTCCGAATGGGTATTGCACCTTCCCGTCCTGCTGCGCGCCAGTTGGTTAGCCACAAACACATTGTGGTTAATGGTGAAGTAGTAAACATCCCTTCTTTCCAGTTAAAGCCAGGTGATACTGTTACATTGAAGGAAAAGTCTAAAGACAACACTTCGGTAACTAGCCAGGTACGTGGAAAGAATCCAAAATTCAATTGGGTAGACTGGAATGAAACTTCCATGCAAGGAACTTTCATCACTTATCCTGAAAGAGAAAGTGTTCCGGAAAACATTAAGGAACAACTGATCGTCGAATTGTATTCTAAATAATTATTAATGAGTGATGGATGATCTGTCACTCATTGTTCATTTTCACACACAAACATTTAAATCTGAAATAACAAATGGCAATTTTAAACTTTCAGAAGCCCGACAAGATCGTTCTTCAAAAAGTAAATGACTTTGAAGCTCAGTTTGAATTCCGTCCACTGGAACCCGGTTATGCGGTAACCATTGGAAATGCATTACGCCGTGTTTTACTTAACTCTTTAGAGGGTTATGCAATCATTGGAGTACGTATTGAAGGAGTCGAGCATGAGTTCGCAACGATTAAAGGAGTTTCTGAAGACGTTGTTGAAATCATATTGAACCTGAAACAAGTACGTCTTAAGAAGATCGTTGATCATGATGTACAAACTGAAAAGATCACTCTTTCCATAAAGAACAGGACTGAATTCACTGCAGGCATGCTCACAGAAGGCACACAGTCTTTTGAGATCATGAACCCACAGTTGCTGATCTGCACTTTAGATCCTTCTTCCAAACTGGATATCGAGATCAGTATTGGGAAAGGTCGTGGTTATGTACCGGCTGAAGAAAATAAGCCAAAAGATGCTCACTTAGGTTATATCCCTGTTGATGCTATTTACACCCCGATAAAGAATGTGAAGTATTCAATCGAGAACACCCGTGTGGAGCAACGTACTGACTACGAAAAGCTGGTTATGGAAGTTACCACCGATGGCACTATCCACCCGGAAGAAGCAGTTAAACAAGCTAGCCGCATCCTCATCCAGCACCTGATGATCATCACTGACGAAAACATCACCTTCGATAGCAAGGAAGAAAAGAAGGAAGATATCGTTGATGAGCAAACGCTGCAATTACGTAAAGTATTGAAGACTCCTCTTGAAGACCTGGATCTTTCTGTGCGTGCTTTCAACTGTTTGAAAGCTGCTAAAATTAATTCTTTAAGTGAGTTGGTTCAATACGAGCAGGAAGACCTGATGAAGTTCAGGAACTTCGGTCAGAAATCTCTTTCTGAAATTGAGTCAGTGTTGAACGACAGGGGCTTGCATTTCGGAATGGATCTGAGCAAGCTCGGTGTTGATAGGGATGATTATTAAATTAGTAATTTGATAATTTGGTAATTTGAAATTGGAGGAACTGAATTTTCAAATCCTCAAATTTCCAAATCATAGCGTAGGCTGCAATTCCTTGACACGGTGCAGCTGAATATTTAATCACTGTTTGAAGTGAAGAGAATAAAGGGAATCTTCCAGTGAAGCAAACTTTAAACTTTAAACTTTAAACCTTAAACTAAAAACGTCATGCGTCACGGAGACAAAATCAACAACCTCGGTCGTAAAAAAGCACACCGCGAAGCGTTGTTAAGCAACCTGGCTTGTCAGCTGATACAGCACAAGCGTATTGTAACTACATTGGCAAAAGCAAAAGCACTTCGTGTGTATGTAGAGCCTTTGATCACCAAGAGTAAAGAGAACAGCACGCACCAGCGTCGTGTTGTATTTAGTTATTTGCAGGACAAGAATGCAGTTACTGAGTTATTTAGTGCTATCAGTGAGAAAGTGGCCGGTAGGCCTGGTGGATATACCAGGATTATAAAGCTTGGAACCCGGCCCGGTGATAACGCAGAGCAGGCATTGATCGAGTTAGTTGACTTTAATGAGATTTACGGAAAGGGCAAAGAGCAGAAGAAAGAAGGTGCCAAGAGAACCCGTCGTGCCGGAGGATCTCGTAAAAAAGCTACTACTGAAGCTCCTGCAGCTACAGCAGAAGGCGGAGAAACTGCTGCACCTGCAACAGAAACTCCGGAAGCTACTGAGCAGCAGCCGAGCTAATGATAAGTTAGTATCAAAAGTAAAAGGCATCCCAGTGGTGCCTTTTTTTATAACCTTACCCTGTGAACAATTTTATTGGTACACTAACAATTGAATTTATTTCTTTGCATAATTTTTAAAAGATGGATGAAGGAACTGCTATTTTGGTTTTAGAGGATGGTACCACCTGTTATGGAAAAGCTTTTGGGGCAATAGGCACTACGGGAGGTGAAATTTGTTTCAATACAGGCATGACCGGTTACCAGGAAGTCTTCACAGACCCAAGTTATTATGGACAGGTTCTTATAATGAATAATGCCCATATTGGTAATTATGGCGTTAAGGATGAAGACCAGGAGAGTGATAGTGTTAAGATAAAAGGATTGATAGGACGTAACCTGGAAGAACTTTTCTCGAGAAGACAAGCAAAAGGTTCGCTTGATGAATACCTGAAGAAGCAAAATGTCGTGGCAATTGAAGGAGTAGATACTAGAGCGTTAGTGAGTCATATCCGCAGTAAGGGAGCCATGAACTGTATTATTTCTTCGGAAATCCTCGATGAAGAAATATTAAAATCTAAACTACAGGAAGTCCCTGATATGGACGGATTGGAACTGGCCTCTATTGTAAGTACAAATGTGCCTTACGAATTAGGAGATCAAAATTCACCCATCAGGGTCGCTGTACTTGATTATGGTACTAAACGTAATATCCTTAATTGTATGGTAAACAGGGGTGCCTACGTGAAAGTATTTCCCGCTAAGACTTCACTCCAGGAGCTTAAACAATTTAATCCATCGGGATATTTCATTTCCAACGGACCGGGTGATCCGGCTGCAATGCCATATGCAGTGGAGACTTTAAAAAATATCTTACAGGAAGAGAAACCAACATTCGGTATCTGCCTGGGACATCAACTTCTGGCACTGGCGAATGGAATCCCTACTTTTAAAATGCATCACGGACATAGGGGATTAAATCATCCAGTTAAGAACCTGGTGAGTGGAAAATGTGAGATCACCACCCAAAATCATGGATTTGGTGTCGATCCTGATGCTGTAAAGAAGGCTGATAATATTGAAATCACACACATTAATCTTAATGATAATTCCATTGAGGGAATCAGGGTAAAAGGGAAGCCGGCTTTTTCAGTACAATATCACCCGGAAAGTACACCGGGGCCCAATGATTCCAGGTATCTCTTTGATGAATTCATTGATTTGATAAAGAACAGTAAATAACCTCTATTTATTTATTACTGTAAAACGTTGTGACTGTTTTAAGCTGCCGGCAGTAATATTCAGGATGTAAACTCCTGATGCCCATGTGGATGCATCAATGATATTTGAAACAGTTCCGGGAAGTGGCTTTTCTGAGTAAACAAGTTGTCCTGCTGTATTGAATATTCTGATATTTATATCACTATATGTATTTGGATAGGTGACGGTGAAGTTTCCCTCTACCGGATTTGGGAACATCATAATAACTGAAGTTGTCGCAATAGTATTTATCTTTTTGGTAGTTTTTATTCTTGAAAGGATCCATAGCTGCGGATCAATAATTAATGTATCTGCAGCAAAGCCCGGATTGAGAGTAAACACCTGGTTATTAGAAGTATGAATCACTGTAAGGATGGTATCCCTCGTGGCACTTTTAAACTCCAGGGGAACAGGCATTTCAAAGAAAGAAACAGACGAATGACTGGTGGTTTGATTTAGTTGAACTCTTACAAGATTAGATGGCAGCTGACTCCATGTAGCATCATAATTAGGATATCCCTCCCCATAATACCAGTCATTAAAGAACTCAGTCAGATCCTGCTTGCCTTCAGCTTCCAGATCTCTTTTTAAATCTGATGTATAGGCGTGACGGTAAGCTAAAAGGGGATCATTTAAGTATCTTCTCAGACCACGAAAGAAGGTGCTGTCGCCCAACTTCCACCTTAGCATATGTAATAAATAACCGCCTTTATTGTAACTAAGTCTTCCATCAAAGATCCTGTTGACGTTTGTAGTATCAGGTACATACACAGAACCTGCAGGTTGACTTGTAATATAATTACGCCATGCCTGCAACATCCCGAGTCGTGAAGAAGGTGAACTTAATTCAACATAGATATATTCCATGTATGTAGCGAAACCTTCATTAAGCCAGATGTCATGCCAGCTGCCGCAAGTGACTTTATCTCCGAACCATTGATGTGAAAGTTCATGGGCTACCAGGCCAGCACCTGCGTTTGTAATAAAACTATTTGTCTGGTGTTCCATTCCACCTCCCCAGCCAAATTGTGTCTGGGCATACTTCTCTGCTGAAAAAGGGTATTCTATCAACCTGTTTGAAAAACCCTGAAGGCAAAACTTAGCTACATTTAATGCGGGTTGAAAAGATGGCAAAGATTCAGGGTAGGAATGTAGTATTACAGGCATTTGTCTTGAGGGGAGTTGAATGACATCATTTATTACAGTATAGTTTGTCACTGCAATTGCTACAAGATAGGTTGCTATAGGGTACCTGTGTTTCCAGTATGTTGTCTTATTATTTCCATTGACAACTTCTTTTGTAACTAGGCCATTGGAAGAAGAAGAATAAGTCGCTGGGTAAGTAACAATAATATCTAGCGAATCAGCTTTATCTGTTGTCATGTCCTTACAAGGCCACCAGGTAGGAGCCCCATATGGTTCGGATAAAGTCCACATAACAGGTGTGCCGTTGTGTGAGCTGATATTAAATGATCCAAATCCGGTACTGGGTGGTACACCATTATAGAAGATCGTTACTGAGTCTTTTTGATTAGCGGCTATGGAAGAAGGGAAATTTAACTGCAGGCCATTGTTGGAGGTCTGGTTGTAGGTTAGTTTTTGCCGGTGATATACTATACTATCGACGGTTAAAGAATTTGAAAGGTCAAAAACGATAGAGTTGCCCGAAGACAACATGGTGAAATAAGTGGTAACGGCTCCTGAAATAAAACGAACTGCCGGATCTACCGTCCACTCACACCTGTAATAATTTACATCATAATTATTGGAAGCTACTGAGTAGAGATCATTAGTGCGTAACTCATTGAATCTCTTAGCTTCCGCTTCTGCTAATCTGGTAGTCGAAAGCTCCTGTCCCTTAACTAAGATTACCTGTAATAGAATAAAGAAAGTAACAAAAAAGCTCTTCATAGATTTACCTCCATACTAAAATACCAATTAAGGATCACTTAATTCCATTCGATTTCAAGATGCTTCATTATTATATTCGTTAAATGAAAATAGCAATTATAAACGGGCCTAATCTTAACTTACTTGGCACACGGGAGCCCGGAATCTATGGTACACAAACGTTTGAACAATTCTTCTCCGATCTCAAAAAAAAGTATTCGGATGTTCAGTTTAGCTATTTTCAAAGTAATGTGGAAGGTGAGTTAATTAATGAATTACAACGCGTAGGATTTGATTATGATGGAATTATATTAAACCCCGGGGGATACACGCATACCTCGGTATCAATTGGTGATGCTATAACTTCAATAAAAACTCCGGTAATCGAAGTACATATTTCAAACGTACATGCACGGGAAGAGTTTCGGAAGATATCTCATGTTTCCGGAAAAGCAGTTGGGAGTATTATTGGCCTGGGGCTAAGCGGTTATGAGCTTGCTCTCAGCTGGTTCAGGAACAAAGGATGATACTGTTTTATCGATATCAGTGCTGATCTTCGAGATAAATTCAATTTGATCCTTCAGCAGTCTTACATCACTATTTAATTCGGGGGTTGTAATCATATGTTGTTTTGGGGCGATAGGCACTGCAACTTCCGGATCTATTTTTTGAAGTGCTTTCCTCAATTTGTCATAAGCACGAACTGCGACTGGATAAACATCTGCACCATTGATATTTCTTTTCAATAAAAGCAGCGAAGATCCAAGGGTAGCAATGTTCGAAAAAAGGATATGACTTAATACTACAAATTGCTGCAGTTGTTTCTCATTAGATTGCCTATTCTTCGGTTCTGAAAGCATTCTCTGGAAGGCTGCAGATAAATTGGCTGATGCAACATATACTTCCTTTCTCGACAGTTTATATTCCAGTTCGGATGGTTTATGACCAGCAAGGGCATGGAGCACGTTAGAAAAATAATGCAGGTTAGCAAGCAGCATATTCCGGATATGTTCCTTTTGCTGTAACACTTCCCAGTGTGGGAATAAAACATAGCTTGCGGTGAATGCTATTATACATCCTACTAAAGTATCAATAATTCTTTCACCTGCAACTTGCAGGAAGGGTACTCCAAGAAAGTTAAATAAGATTATAATGTAGGGAGTAGTGCAGATGACCATAACCAGGTAACGAACCCGCATAAATGAATAGGTGCCGAGCATAAACAGCACCATAAACACGAATTGAACGGTTTTATTGGGAATGAAAACAATAATGAGCAGTCCAATACATCCTCCGACTACTGTACCAATAATACGTTCAACATTTCGCTGTTTGGTTAAGCTAAATGCTGGTTTTAAGATAAAGGCTACGGTTAATAGCACCCAATAGCTATGATGTCCATACGCCAACAATTTTGTAAGAGTAAATGCGGCTATACAGGCAATGCTTACCCTCAACGCATGTTTGAATACTCCTGATTTAAATGTAAGATTATCAAACAGGACCTTGGGACTCAGAGACTGATGACTAATAAAGTGAGAAGGGTCTAACTTATTACTCTGCAAATCAACATTCTGAAAATAAAGAGATAATGAATTGAGTCCATTAAAGAGCCTTCTCATATTAACCAGTACTCTTTTCAGAACGTGTATATGGTAACCTTTCGATTCCAGTTCATTGATATGGCCGCGTAATGCAACAATTTCCTGATCGTAGTTAATGGAAGATGTGAAAGAGGAGTTAGCTTGTATTGCCAGTCCGATATTGTCCAACTCATTTGACATACGTTTAATCAGGTCGGACACCTTCTCGAGTATGCCTGTGCCGGCAAATTGCTCACGCAGAATACTGTAGTCGTAGGAAATAGCAGTTATGTGCTCAAATAAATCAACTGCTTCAATAAATGTGAACATCAGCTTCCTTCCTGCTATTGTGTTTTCATTCACAATCTGCCTTGTCTTAAATAAAAGTTCCCGGACTGCATCTTGCTTCTCATGAACAATAATTTGCTGTGCCACTAATCTTTTATAATCATCAGGAAGAGCGGTTGCAGGATCATAGAAATCTGATTTGATGGATAAATATTCAGCCATCTCCCTGGTGCAATCTCCCAACGCCCGCTGGGCGAATCTGTAGGGCTGCAGTTTGTAAAGGAGAATACTCAGTATGGTATAAAAAATACAGCCAAATGTGATAAGGAAAGCATGAGAGATAATTTGTGGTTGTGATACGGGGTCATCCATCGTAAGAATCATTACCAAGATAGCCGCATTACCAACCCCAATGGCTCGATTACCGTAGACCGTGAACATCGAGAAGAAAAAGCTTACAAAGAGAATCTCCAGGCCAAGAGCCAATATATTCACCCTTGCTGCCGAAGTAATTAAAGCAATTACAAATACGAAAAAGGTGCAGAACAACATCCCGTTCCTTTTATGGAGCAATGGGCCCGGGGAGTCTGTGAGGCTTACCAACATAGCTCCAAGGGAAATCGTTATACCAATTTCGAAGTGCTTTGTATATAAACCTATAAGAGCAGGTATAAGAATGGCAATAGTTGATCTGAGTCCATCAGAAAAGCCCTGGCTGTTAAAGAAAGATTGTACCTCCTTTTGTCTTACACTAATCATTCAACGTAACTTACTTTCTAAAAGTATGCCTTCCAGTACCAATTTTACTTAGAAAATCTTTCTTAATATATGATGGAATTATTCATTACAAAGACCGGATAAAATCTCAGCTGTTTGTCGTATTTGTTCAACGGACGTAGGTTTTATTAGCCAACTTGCATCCATTACCTTACATAACTGTATATTGTTTTTAGTCATCGAAGTTGTATAGATGACAACAGGTATATTTTTCAATGCTTCTTTCTGACGAATAGCGGTAAGCGTACTAATCCCATCCATAAAAGGCATATTAATATCCAGTACAATCAGCCGCGGGAAAACACCTGACTGTACACTCACCTGTTCAAGAAAGTGAAGGACAGCTTTGCCGTCTTTGAACTCTAAAAGATCTATTTCATTGTTGACTTCCTTAAAAGAACCGGTAATCAGTTCCAGGTCATCTACATCATCGTCAGCAAATATGATATACCTCTTGTTCATTCTTATACAATGTCACAGGAAATGAAGATAATGAATGACTCTGTTTAATACATATTTGAGGCAAACTTCTTTCGTTTACTCGATCCCTGGTTCTTCATGGTTATCCAGTTCACTTTTTGGTTCTTTTGGTTTATTCTTTTCTTTTGCTGCTTTCTTTTTTAACCAATCTTTGTCCGACTGGAGACCCTGCACATCTTCTAATTTTGATTTAAACAGGCTGCGTCCATGGGTAGCCAGGATGATCTCATTTTCTCTCTCCTGTATGGCAATATCATGAACGGGTATGGACTTCGGCAAACCGGCATTCCATGTCATAAAAGTGTTTCCTTTGTCAAAACTTACATAAAGGCCACCGTCTGTCCCGATGTATAAGATATTTTCATTCCTTGGATCTTCCCGAATGACGTTTAGCGGTTCGGCAGGCAGGTTTTTGCCAATTAATTTCCATGAAGTTCCATAATCTTCACTTACATACAAGTAAGGTGCAAAATCATCAATTCTGTAGCCATTAAGGCAGGCATATACTCTTCCTTCTTTAAAGCGCGAGGCTAACAGCCTGCTGACCCATAATCCATTTGCCATTGGTGCATCACTTACCTTTTTGATTCGGTTGTTTACCAGCATCCATGAATAACCACCATCCTTACTTATTTGGATGTTTCCGTCATCTGTACCTATGTAAACCAATCCAAAACGCAATGGAGATTCAGTTATACTTGTAATAGTGCCATAAGGCACATCTCCTTCTCTTCCCCCTTTAGTCAGGTCACCACCCATTGCAATCAGAGTATCAGCTTTATTCAGAGACCTGAAAAAATAGTTTCCTCCAAAATATATTACATCCTGATTGTGTTTGCTGATCAGGATAGGGGTTTGCCAGTTGAAGCGGTAAGGACGTTCACCCAATGCGTGTTGTGGTGTGATTCGCTTTGCTGTTTGTCGTGGATCTAACTTGTTAAGACGGGAATAGTTACCAAATTGAAAGCCGGTATAAACCGTTCTATTATCTCTTGTATCTACCTGCACCTGCATGCCATCACCGCCCATAATGGATTTGAAAGCGTAGTTACCGGATTCATACCAACGGTAGCTTTCAACATTATTTGAAGGACCATACCAAACACCATTATCCTGTAGTCCACCGTATACATTATAAGGTTTTTCGTAATCAACATCCACTGAGTAAAACTGTCCTACTGGTGGCGTATTTGCTTTAAACCAATGACTCCCGTTGTCGTAGGTGATATTACAGCCACCATCATTACCTATGATCATGTGTGAATCTCTTGAAGGATTTATCCATGCGGCATGGTGGTCAGCATGAACATTTTCTGTTTCGATTTTCTTAAATGTTCTACCTCTATCTGTTGACTGTATTATATCAAATCCGGTTATTACAACTTTCTGATCATTGTAAGGGGATACGTAAATCTTTCCAAAATAATAACCATAAGTATTATACGTGTTTAAAGCTTTTGTATTCATTTTTTTCCAGCTAATACCTGCATCATCACTCCTATACACTTCGCAGCCAACAGGAGTGCCCTGGAATCCATCATTGACAAAAATGTAATCATATACTGCTGTAGGCTGCAATTGACCTGTTGCTACTAATCGCTTTACTTCTGATGCGCTGTATCTCCTGCCAAGTCCGTTGTACTTAAAAAAAGTATCCAGCTTGCGATCACTTAATTGAGCAAATTGGTCTTTTGTAAGATTCTTAAAATCGGCAAGTAAATATTTTGAAGTGTCTTTTTTAGCTGTATCAGGTCGCGCCGTTTGATTATCAACCACTGCATAAACTATCTGCGGATTTTTTGGGAATACAGCTAATCCTATTCTTCCAACTATAGTCCCTCTGGGAAAACCGGAACTTTCTGTGCTTATCAATTTCCAGGTATCTCCACCATCTGCACTTTTATAAATACCACTTGTTTTTCCACTCTCTTCAAAGTTCCATGCAGTACGGGTTCGATACCATGTGGAAGCATATAATTCAGATGGATTTTCCGGATTTATATCTATATCTACAGCACCGGTATTTTTATCAATAAACAAAGTTTGCTTCCAGGTGCTTCCTCCATCTGTTGTTTTATATATACCTCTTTCGTTATTGGCGCTGTATAAGTGTCCCAGCACAGCAATCCACGCAGTATTTTCATCTGTTGGATGAAGTTGAATCTTCCCTATATGTTGTGATTCCGGAAGCCCTAAGTATTGCCATGTACGACCGGTATCATAACTTTTATAAACCCCTATTCCGGCATAGGAAGAACGGCTGCTATTTACCTCACCGGTTCCCACCCAAATAATGCCTTTCTTCCAGTTCACAGCGATGTCACCGATTGTAATTACATCAACACTGTCAAATATGGATGTGAATGACTGCCCATTATTTACCGTATGCCATAAACCTCCTGTTGCATAAGCAACATAGAACTCTGTAGGGTCAGAAGGATTTACATCAAGATCTACTACCCGTCCGCTCATAACAGTTGGACCTATGTTGGTAAATGGCAAAGCATTTAAAACTGATTTTTTCTCTAAGACATGTCTTTGTTTAAGTGATTTCATACGGGCATCTCCAGAAGTAATACTTACTTGTGAACGAGCATGTATGCTAAATAACAGTAAAGCAGTTATTATAGTCAGTTTGAATTTCATAAAGGATGATTGTCAGCATTAGCCTTAATTCAAATGTAATACAACACATAATAGGTTTTGGGATTGAAATTTGTAATTGGAGTTCCCCAATTATTATTTCAAATACTTCATTCGTTGATCAGCACAGGTCAAAGATATATTAGTGAGAAGGTGTGATTTCCCGTTTAGACACTAAATGGAACGAACGGGATTGATTTTGTTTTAAATGGTATAATATGGACTGAACCAGATTCTTTAGAAAGGCTTCTGGTACCTGAATCGGACCATTGCATTTTTTTGTTCAGTAGAAGTGATACCAACCTGGTATCTTTTATCTCCGTCCTGTACAATCATCAAAGAGGTGTTTGGCGGGATGCGTCCGAGATTTTCGGCAACCATAATAAGAGTATGTTCAGGGTCTGATTCATTCAGTTTCAGCTTATATGTAATAGCTTTTTCAGATAAGCCTTTATTAGCCAGTATTAATTTCCCATCGAGGTATATACTTACAGTATCCCCATCAATCTCCCCGTTATCATAAAGCCTGATTTCAATATCTTCATTTTCTACCAAAAGAGTTTTAGTCAACTCGTTCTTCCGTTCGCGGGTTATTAAAGGTGTTTTTGAAATCTTTTCGTCAATAGGACTCCCTTGAGTTACAATAGTTTTATTTCGTTCGCTTTTTATTGTGTCCATCTTTGGTCTTCTGACCGCAATATCCGGTTTCTGAGGAGAAACGGTTGTTGCAGGCTTCTTAACGACAGGAGGTTTAGTAGCAGGCTTATTCGTCTTTGCTGTGTTAGGCTTTGCTGCCGGGACACTCGGTTGGACCGGTGCTTTTAATTTTTTCTCGAGGAAAGGTTCTATATGAAAATCAGATGTTGGTACTTTTCTTAAAAATACCTTACCACTGCCGCAATCACCTCCACGTTTGATGCCATAAGTTGCATTGGTTTTCTCATATATGCTGGTGTATGTACCTTCAAGGAATTCCTCATTGCCGGATTTTACATAACTCACCTGGCATTTCATTATGCAGGCCACAGAACTCCCGGACATTCTTAATTCAACAGTTTT
>JBLNAY010000340.1:0-12729 GCA_050259715.1 Candidatus Dadabacteria bacterium | reverse complement strand
TGGAACCAACTGCTCCAACACCAATAACTACAATTCTCGTCTTTTTAGAAGTTGTGTGCATAAAGTGAATCCTTCCTGTTGTTTTCGTTATAAAGATTAATCATGCAATTTACCTACCCTTTGTCATTTCGGGGCAACTAAGGTTCAAAGAAAGATTCGTATAACACAATGTAAAAGCAGGGTGATTTCCTGTGAATACTACATGAAAAGATGATTACAAAATGATAAGAGATTTAAATGGACTTAGAATTAGCTTTCTTTAAAGTTCTCATTGACTTACCATAGCTTTTGCATAGCTTTTGAACGGCTTTATAACGGCTTTACACCATGCAAAAGCTATGCAAACTCCTTACAAACCCGCTACTGACCAAGTAGCAACACAGCCCTTGCTTAACTACGAACTTTTAAATCCCTGTTCATGGAGTAAAGACTATATAAATGATCTTTTGAATAATTAAAGACAAAGAAGTAACTTAATCGGGCATTCAAACCAAACCAATGGAAGTCACTCTTACTGCTCCACGCCAGCTGGAGAAAGCTGTTATCGGCAAAAGTTACCGTGTAGAATCCATAGACCTCCTGCGGGGACTTGTCATGATCATCATGGCTCTCGATCATACGAGAGATTTCTTTTTCACAAATGGCATGTTTCAAGACCCGACAAACCTTGCTACCACTACACCTGTTTTGTTTTTCACACGCTGGATCACGCACTTCTGTGCGCCGGTATTTGTATTCCTTGCGGGCACATCGGCATGGTTTCAGAAAAAACGGAAGTCAAAAGCTGAACTCAGTGCCTTTTTGATCAAAAGAGGATTATGGCTGGTGCTGATTGAACTGGTCGTATTGACATTCGCGATGACATTCAACACGGATTATCGTGTATTTATTCTTCAAACCTTATGGGCTATCGGCACCAGCATGATCATTCTGGGTCTTATGCTTTGGCTTCCATATAATATAATATTAATAACCGGTCTGCTGATCGTACTTGGTCATAATACACTCGACTTTTATGAAGCGCAACATGCGAACCAACCTACTAGCGTACTATATCACTTTCTGCATCAACCGTACAGGTGGAAACTAATGCCAGGGCATAATGTGAGCATCCAATACCCATTTCTGCCATGGGCGGGGTTGATGATGCTGGGATATTGTTTTGGCAGGTTGTTCTCTGCTTATGCAGCAGCACAAAGAAAAAAGATGCTGAAATGGGCAGGTTTTGGCATTTTAGGCTTTTTCATTGCTTTGAGAGCTACCAACTTTTACGGCGACCCTGAACACTGGCATACCCAAAAGAATGCTTTATTCACTGTATTTTCTTTCATTAACACTGAAAAGTATCCCCCATCACTGTTGTATATATGTATGACCATAGGCCCGGCTTTGCTCTTTGTAGCTTATTTTGATAAGATGAAGAACCGGCTTACGGAAATGATAACTGTTTACGGACGGGTACCGTTCTTCTACTATATACTTCATTTTTTCATGATTCATACGCTTTGTATGATCCTGTTTCTTGGTAGAGGACATACATGGGCTGAGGGAGCGCATAAGCCACCGGGTACGGGGCCGCTATTTACTATAAAAGGGGAAGGATATTCCTTACCGATTGTCTACCTGATCTGGCTATTGGTAGTGATTTCTCTTTATCCCCTCTGTAAATGGTTCAGCGAATATAAAAAGACGCATTCTCAATGGTGGGTAAGCTATTTATAAGGGTTTCTACAATATACAAAAATGGGCTGCTTTAAATATCCCCGGACATGCTTTCCTGATTAATTAAAAACAAACGAATAAGTTAATAACGAATTAAATCGAAACCAATGGAAGTCACTCTTACTGCCCCCCGCCAGCTGGAGAAAGCTGTTATCGGCAAAAGTTACCGTGTAGAATCAATAGACCTCCTGCGGGGACTTGTCATGATCATCATGGCTCTCGATCATACAAGAGATTTCTTTCACAAGGCTGCCATGATTGACGATCCTTTAAACTTTGCAACCACTACACCATTACTATTTTTCACCCGCTGGATCACACACTTCTGTGCGCCTGTATTTGTCTTTCTCGCCGGCACTTCTGCCTGGTTTCAAAGTAAAAGAAAAACCACGGCACAACTGAGCGCTTTTTTAATCAAAAGAGGTCTCTGGCTGCTTTTTATAGAGGTGGTCGTAATCACATTCGCATTTTCATTTAACCCCTCATACCCCAATTTCTTCCTTCAAACTATTTGGGCAATAGGGATCAGTATGATCATCCTTGGACTAATGCTATGGCTCCCATTTAATGTCATACTTATCACCGGGTTGCTGATTGTTCTTGGCCACAATACACTTGATTTCTATGAAGCGCGGCATGTGAATCAACCTATAAGCACCTTTTATGATTTCCTCCACCGGCCGAACTTATGGCCAATAATGCAAGGTCATAATGTGCTTATTCTCTACCCTTTTCTTCCCTGGGCTGGACTGATGATGTTGGGTTATTGTTTTGGACGGCTGTTTTCCGCTTACCAGGGAGAGCAAAGGAGGAAGATGCTTTCCTGGCTGGGTTTAGGCATCATTGCCTTTTTCATTGTGCTCAGGGCTACGAACCTGTATGGTAATCCAGAACATTGGCATACACAAAAGAATAGCTTATTTACTTTCTTTTCTTTTATTGATACTCATAAGTACCCGCCTTCCCTTTTGTATATGTGTATGACCATAGGTCCGGCACTTTTATTTGTAGCGTTGTTTGACAAAATAAAGAACCGCTTTACTGATATTATTACTGTTTATGGACGGGTACCTTTCTTTTACTATGTTCTGCATTTTTACCTGCTGCATATAGTTTGTATGATCCTCTTCCTTGCAAGGGGGCATTCATGGGCAGAAGGGATAAATGTGAGTGGCATCCCAGGCTTCAGGTTTGTTATAGCCGGTGAAGGGTACTCCCTGCCGATAGTCTACCTGGTATGGCTGCTGGTAGTAATTGCACTCTATCCTGCCTGTAAATGGTTTAGTGAGTATAAAAAGACGCACTCTCAATGGTGGGTAAGCTATTTATAAGCAAGTCGGGAATATACAAGAATGCCTGGCTTTTGGTGTCGCCAGGCATTTGTCTAAGCAATTAGCTCTTAGGCTGGTAGAAGCAGGCCGGGTTTTCATTTAGTTATGTCTGCGGTTTCGTTGTGTTGTGTGCCGCAGTGCTAATGCCCAGCACTTTATAGCAAGGGCATATACCTGCACACGCAGAGATAACCAGGAAAAGGCCTATTATAGATAAAACATAATTAATCGGTGATTCAAAATCCCTAACGTAAACTAGCACCAGTGAAAAAGTTCCTATAAGGAGCCGGATGAGACGGTCCATCGCTCCCAAATTCATTTTCATATGGTTAATTGAATCTCTAATGTAATAAAGAGTTTCCAACGCAGGCCTATGATTTTAGTCAGTTAATGCATTGTAAACTAATACAATAGTGAAAAAATCCCCTTTGAAAGCGTATATTCCTGTTTAGAATGAAACTAATTAGCTGAACCTTTAAATTTAAGGATGAAAACTACTGTTCTGCTTCTTTTACTATTTACCTCCTGCTTATCCTTTGCCCAAACTTCAGCAGACATACTGGTAAGGAATGGCCGGATCATAGATGGCTGTGGCAATCCCTGGTTTTATGGTGATGTGGCTATTAAAGACGGTAAGATTTGGAAGGTTGGAAAGCTGGCCGGGATCATGGCCGTGAAAACTATTGATGCGAATAACCGGATCATCGCTCCCGGATTTATTGACGTCCATACTCACATTGAAGGCGACGAATTTAAAAACCCTACTGCCAATAATTTCATCCTGGATGGAGTTACTTCAGTCATAACCGGTAATTGTGGTTCATCAAATGTTGATGTACGGCGATACCTATATCGCATTGATAGTTTACATCCCTCTATAAATGTTGCGACTCTCATTGGCCATAATGATGTAAGGAAGGCCGTGATGGGAACGGCGAACCGCACACCCACGGAAGAGGAGATGAAGCGCATGGAAGACCTGGTAAGGAATGCCATGGAGGCGGGAGCAGTAGGGTTCAGCACGGGGTTGATATACATCCCCGGAACCTATTCTAAAACGGAGGAAGTGGTGCGACTGGCAAAGATGGCTGCTGGTTATAAAGGTGTTTACACTTCCCACATGCGTAATGAAGGAGATAGTATTGTGCAGGCAATCAATGAAGCACTTTACATAGGTAAGGTGAACAACATGCCTGTGGAGATCTCACATTTTAAGTTAAGTGGACAACAGAACTGGGGCCGCAGTTCCGAAACAGTGCCTATGATTATAAAGGCACGTGAAGAAGGAATAGATGTAAACATTGATCAATATCCCTATACAGCAAGCAGTACATCATTATCTACCTTGTTGCCTGATGAACTACTTGCCGACGGGCAGGACTCCATTCGGGCACGCCTGCAAAGACCGGAGGTGCAGAAGTATATTGAAGAGTATATGATAGGGAAGTTGAAGAACCGTGGTTTGAAACATTATAATTACGCAGTTGTAGCTTACCATAGAGCCGATACTACTTATAATGGAAAGAGTATTGAGCAGGTGAACTTAATGAAAGGCAGAAAGCATAAAGCGAAGGAGGAAGTAAAAACTGTAATTGATATGATTATTGCCGGTGGTGCCTCAATGGTCTTTCATGGTATGAGTGAAGAGGATATAAAGCGGATAATGCAATATCCTTATGACATGTTTGCTTCCGATGCGGGTGTGCGCATATTCAATGAGGGCTCACCGCATCCAAGAGGCTACGGCACTAATGCAAGAGTACTGAGCAAGTACGTAAGGGAAGAACATGTGCTCTCTTTAGAAGAAGCCATTCGCAGGATGACCTCCCTGCCGGCACAACGTTTCTCCTTATCTGACCGGGGCCTGATCAGGGAAGGATTCGCAGCTGATATCGTGGTGTTTGATGAGAAGCAAGTCAAAGACCTCTCGACTTATGAACACCCGCATGCGTATTCACAGGGCTTTGCATATGTAATCGTAAATGGTAAACTGGTGGTGGAGAATGGCCGCCATTTGGGCACCCGGAGCGGAAGAGCATTATATGGTATTGGATCCCGTATGAAAGACCCACAACAACTGTAGTTGATCATCTAATTTCATCTGCTATATGACCTGTGTAAAAAGATTATTCGTCCTGTCACTAGTTATTAGTCTTCAATGTTCTGCCCAGCAGCGGTATGATACAACATGGGCATCCATTGACAGCAGGCCAATACCTGCCTGGTTCACAGATGCTAAATTCGGCATCTTTATTCACTGGGGAGTTTATTCTGTACCTGCGTGGGGTCCTGTAGGCAAGGAGTACCCGGTTTATTCGAAATATGCTGAATGGTATTGGAACCGCCTTGTAGCAGATAGTTCCAAAACGGGTGACGCCTTTCGCAATTACCACATGAAGACTTATGGTCCTAACTTCCGTTACCAGGACTTTGCAAATAACTTCAAGGCAGAATTATTCAACCCGGCACAATGGGCCGATGTGTTTAAAGCATCGGGTGCTAAATACGTAGTATTGACTTCCAAGCATCACGAGGGGTTCACCCTTTGGCCAAGCACAGAATCGTGGAACTGGAATTCAGTGGATGTGGGTCCGCATCGTGACCTTGCCGGAGATTTGATTAAGGCGGTAAAAGCTAAGGGTTTGAAAATGGGTTTCTACTATTCCATGTACGAGTGGTTTAATCCTCTTTACTATTCTGATTTAAACAGGTATGTTGATCAGCACATGTTGCCGCAAATGAAAGACCTGGTAATGCGCTATCATCCTGACGTCGTATGGCCTGATGGGGAATGGGAACATCCAAGCAGTACATGGAAAAGCACGCAGTTTCTTTCCTGGTTATATAATGAGAGTCCTGTAAAGAATGATGTAGTAGTGAATGATCGTTGGGGCAGTGAAACACGCGGCAAGCATGGTGGTTATTATACCACCGAGTACGACCTTGTTGGTGACCAGGATGTAAAAGGGAAAAAGATCTCTCATCCGTGGGAGGAGTGCAGGGGCATTGGCTTTTCTTTCGGCTACAACCGTAATGAGAGCCTGGAAGATTACCAGTCCTCCGAATCTCTCGTTCATACTTTGATAGAAAAAGTGTCCAAAGGTGGTAACCTCTTATTGGATATTGGGCCTGCAGCAGATGGTACTATACCTGTGATCATGCAACAACGCTTAATTGATATTGGCAATTGGTTGAAGATCAACGGTGATGCTATTTACGGTACCCGTGAATGGGAGAAAGCACCTGCAGCGAAAAAGGAGAATACTCTATATTTCACAAGGAAGGGGAAAGACCTTTATGCAATTGTAACAAAGTTTCCTACGGCTCCTTTTATTATAGAAAATATAAAGCAGCCTTCTTCTGTAAGTCTGCTGGGTTCTTCTGCAAAAGTGAAATGGAGTAGTAATAATGGGAGATTGACTATTGATCATCCAGTGGTCACCCCTGCTGAAAATAAGGTGGCCTATGCATGGGTATTCCTGTTGAAAGATGTTCTATAATAGCAGTGTTACTGCATGCATGTGGGCTACAATCGTGAAGATTGTTTCACATGGTGAATTCACCTGTTTTACAACCACTCAATGCAGCGATCTGTCCATGTAGAGAGATAACCTTTTCCTATTGCCAGGCTGAAGCCATGTCCGCCTGTAGGGTAGATATGCATTTCTGCCGGCACTTTGTTGTCTTTCAGTGCCTGGTAAAATGACAGGCTGTTTTCAACAGGAACCACATTATCATCTGTAGCATGAATAAGAATAGTAGGTGGCGTTTCCTTGGTAACCCTCATTTCATTTGAGAATTGTTCCCTGAGTGACTGGGGAGCATTCTGCCCGATAAGATTATCCACCGATCCTTTGTGCATGTATGATTTAGACATGGTAATCACCGGGTACATAAGGATCATAAAGTCAGGTCGTGCACTTAGCGTGTCAATATCATCCCCGATGGGAGTTTCTGCATTTGCGAAATGTGTTCCCACAGTAGATGCCAGGTGGCCGCCGGCAGAAAAACCGATGATGCCTACTTTATCTTTTTTGATCTTCCATTTATCTGCATAATAACGCACCAGTCGTATAGCTCTTTGTGCATCCATTAACGGAGTTTTATAGGGCACTACACTTGATGTAACATTAGGTAACCGGTATTTCAGAACGATCGCTGCAATGCCATTTGCGTTTAACCATTTTGCAATGTCACTCCCTTCCCAATCGTATGCCAGCCCACCGTATCCTCCACCCGGGCAAATTACCAGTGCCTGTCCATTCGCATTTTGTTTGGAGGGTAGGTACACTGTTATGTTTGGTTTCTGCACGTTGGTGATCCAGGTTATGTTAGAACGCTGCACTTGTTCTTTTCCCTGGGTGTTTATTCTGTTGGGTATCTTCCCTGCCGGCCACAATGATAACGTGGTGTCTTGTGAATAAGCGCTAAGACTCATAATCATAGAGGCAATTACAATCGATACAATTCTCATCTGCAGATTTTATTTAAAGTTAATAAGGTAAGTATACCCATAAGAATGAGGTTTAGACCTTGATCAAAACTATCAGTAATAATATTTTCTTTTTCTTGTAATTTACTATTGCCTCAATTTACTTTCAGCAAAACCACTGGCTATCGTATATAGAACTTATAAGATCTTCAACATTCTTCCTTTACCACCAATTGCCCGTTAAGGACTCTTTAACAGGAGAGTTCAATTTTAACGGGAAAATATTCCATTTCATCAGGTTATCTGGCCTCTTTTCGTTTACTTTTGCCGATTGCCCCAATCGCATTCGGGGACTGTAATGGGATATGGCAGGAAGTGATCTAATCAACGCATAACTGCATGACTCACGACCTGGTTGTTAATAGAACTTGATAAACACTTATTTGTTTTGGCTCTACCGCATCTATTAAAATTCGTATATACTCACGGTAACGATGAAGTGATCCGTCGGGGCAAAAAGATTCATGCTATTGGCCTATTGGAACTCATTGAACATGATGAACTCTTTGGCTCGGTAGTTTTCCGCGTGAAAGATGATAGCTACGCCACTTTTTACAAAGTACATATTCAGAACTACAGGGATCCTAAAGCTGTGTCAGTACGCTGCACCTGTCCCTATAACCTTGGTGAAATATGCCGCCATGAAGCAGCAGCACTAATCCGTTTGCAGGAGATGATTGATAAAGGGCAACTGGAATCAGAAGACATCCTGTACGATCAACGGCATACCGTGGCTAAGATGAAGACCATTGATCTGCGAACGATACAATTATTATCAAGCCATGAAATTATAGAGCAGGCAGAGAACTACCTCAAAACTAACAAGCCCGTAATAGAGAGTGCAAAAGATGAAACGGTAAAAGCGAAAGTGAAAATTGATGGTGAAACCTTCTCTGTTATTCTCAGGCGTAATGAAGAACGGAATTTTGACACGAGCAGCGATTACGAAGATCCCGATCACCTTCTAGGTCTTCCTAAAGTCATTGTGTTCTTGTACCTGTTGCAAACTAAAGGGCAACATTATTTTGAAACTATTCGCAACTGGGATAAAGAAAAGAATAAACTACTTGAAGTATATGGTTATTCTCTGAGCGATGATCTGAAGGGGAAGTTTGAATTCAGTTATAAAGACGGTAAGCCCTTTTTAAGAGTGCTTGACCGTAACATTAAACGCATTACTTCTCCCCAACCGATAGTAGCTCCAAGAGTAGAAACCATCACAGAAGTTGAAGAAACGGAACCCGCCCCTAAACAGCAGGTGGTGACTAACAGGCTGGGACTCGTATTTAATTTCAACAAGTCTACTTACCCTAATTTCAATCTTGATCTTATTGAAGGAGAGATGGATGAAGAAGGAACATTCGCCGGCAATGTTCAAAAGCTTGACCTGGCGAAGTATATCAATGTAGATGTATATACTCCTTCCGACAGGAGCCTGCTGTTGCAAGTGCGAAAACTACAGGAGCCGGAGATCAATAAATACGTGAGTCGTAATTCGCCCTTTTCAGGTTTCTGGGAAAACATCATTCACCAGGAAGGGGAAGACCTGCCGGATGAGACAAAAAGCCTCATTGCTGAATACCTTTTGCCCAAGCTTAAAAAGTTATTTAATGAATTAGCAGCTCCTGCCTATGCACTGCAACAGGGTAAGTCATTTAAGACGTCCCACCTGGAGAAAGTAGAAATCAGCAAAAAGCTGATGTTACCGCTATTCTCGGTCAACAAAGAAGAAGATCAATATGCCATCGAATGTTATGTAAAGCCGGATGGTGTGCCATATGGTTTAGGAGAAAATGAATCTGCCTCTTCGCTTGTGTTTTTATACAACCACCAGGTGTACCTGTGGGAAAATAAAGAAGCAGTAGAAACAGCAGAAGCTTACCTGCCAAAAGGTAAGATGGAAGTAGGTGCGGAAGACTGGCCCACAACGCTTGCTAAAGTCGTAATGCCACTTACAAAAGAATACAAGGTTGATTTCGACAGGGAGCTTATTGATGATGTAAAAGATGGCGAACCGGAAGTGAAGTTATTCCTCAACGAAAAAGGAGAATACCTTTTATTTCAGCCGGTGTTCACTTATAAAGGTTATGACACACGTGCAAGGGACAAGGACAACCTTGTGATTCCACATAATGACAAGGTAGTGGTAGTTCATCGTAACCGTGAAGCAGAGCGCGCATTCATGGACAAGTTGCAGACATTGCACTCCAACTTTGTAAATGTGGATGATGGTGCTGCGCTGGCACTCAAAGGAGTAGATGTGTTGAAGAACAACTGGTTCTTTCTTTTTGTGGATGCGATGAATGATACCAGGGTTCCCGTTTATGGTTTTGAAAGTCTTAAGAACTTCCGCTTCAATACAGCCAAACCAACCACACATATTCACATCAGCAGTCACACCGATTGGTTTGATGCCAAAGTAGACATCCTGTTTGGCGACCAGAAAGTAAGTGTCGCAGAGGTAAAGAAAGCCCTTGCCAACAAGCAGCAGTTCGTTCAGCTTAATGATGGTACACTTGGTATACTTCCTGAAGAATGGCTGAAGAAATATTCTTTGCTCTTTCGTGTAGGCGAAGGACGTGCAGACAAGTTGAAGCTTTCCCGCTATCACTTAAGTGTGATTGATGAATTGTATGAGAATAGAAATGAGGAAGAACTGACCATTCAACTCGAAGAGAAGTATGGCCGCATAAAAGAATTTGACCGTATCAGGGAGATAGATCCTCCCGATCACCTGCAACCTATACTGAGGCCTTACCAGGTCTCTGGCTTCCAGTGGCTTAATTACCTGCAGGAAGTATCCTGGGGTGGTATCCTGGCAGATGATATGGGTCTTGGTAAAACGGTGCAGGCACTCTCTTATATTGAACACTATTACCGGAAGAATGGTTATTTAAAAGCTCTTGTTGTTTGTCCCACCACCCTTATTTACAACTGGGAGAATGAGATCAAGAAGTTTACTCCGGCAATGGAATATTACATCCATCATGGTCCCGGCAGAAGCAAGAGTGTGGAGGAATTTCAAAAGCATAATATCATCATCACCACCTACGGTACATTAAGAAGTGATATCCGCACCTTCACGCAAATAGTATTTGACTATGTGATCTTAGATGAATCACAGGCGATAAAGAATCCATCAAGCAAGGTGACCAAAGCAGCATCGTTGCTGAATTGTAAGAACCGTATCTGTATGAGTGGTACGCCCTTGCAGAATAACACTTTCGATATCTATGCGCAGATGAACTTTCTCAATCCCGGTATGTTAGGAAGTGTCGAGTTCTTCCGCCAGGAGTTCGCTATTCCTATCGATAAATTTGGAGAGCCTGAACAAAAGGAACACCTCAAAAAGATATTGTATCCTTTTATTCTTCGCCGCACCAAAGAACAGGTTGCCAAGGACCTGCCGGAGAAAACAGAAACTGTTCTTTTCTGTGAAATGGATGACGAACAAAGAAGGATTTATGATGCTTACCGCAATGACTTCCGTTCACGTATCATGGGCACCATTGAAGAACAAGGGATACAACGTTCACAGCTTACCATCTTGCAGGGTTTGATGAAGCTGCGCCAGATCTGCGACTCTCCTGCTATCCTAAATGAAGAAGAAAAATTTCCGAATCATTCCATCAAGCTTGAGGAGCTGGCACGTGAGATAACGGAGAACATTGGTAACCACAAGGCACTTATATTCTCACAGTTTCTCGGCATGCTGGCATTGATCAGGGAGAAGCTTGCGCACCTCGGGGTTAAGTACGAGTATTTTGATGGAAGCACCTCTGCACCTGACAGGGAGAAAGCCATACAAAGTTTTCAGAACGATGAAGAAGTGCGTGTATTTCTCATCTCTTTAAAAGCCGGTGGTGTGGGTCTCAACCTTACTGCAGCCGACTATGTATATATAGTCGATCCATGGTGGAATCCTGCTGTGGAACAACAGGCCATTGACCGTACTCACCGTATTGGCCAGACGAAGAACATCTTTGCTTACCGCATGATCTGCAAGGACACTATTGAAGATAAGATTATGCAATTGCAGGAGAAGAAGCGCCTGCTCGCAAAAGAACTCATTGCCGATGATGCCACCTTCGTGAAAGCATTGACAAGAGAAGATGTCGAGTACCTGTTCAGTTAATTTACATTTTATCTTTCGTTTAGTTTATTGTAAGGCATATATCATTTTGCTTTCCCGTTCGCAACTATTTCCTATTGATCATGTATTAACCGCGTATGCAGTTGATACGCGCTTGACACGCAGTTGAGACGCAGTTGACACGCAGTTAACAGTGTCTCAACTGCGTGTCAACTGCGTGTGAACAGTATGTCAATTGCGTGTGATATGAATACCTCGATTCTACTCTCTCTATGGTACTGACTCCCGCGGAGAGGGACAGGAGTGAAGTAAAAGAACCCTCTCACCATTTGCCCAAGCCTAATACCGCTCATCCAAGCGTTAACCTTATTTAACACGAATTGACTTGCCTAACGAATATCTTCGTAATGGATTTGCAGAAGGGCCGACCAAACCTTCTATATAAAGAAAAGCTTATGAAGAAATTTTACCTGCTGCTAATAGGTTTGTTTTCCTTAACACTACTGTCCCAAGCACAAAAAGTAAGTGGTACTGTTAAGGGCATCTTACAGGATTCTGTTTCTTCCACCCCATTGGCGGATGCCACTGTATCTATTGTACGTGTTGAAGATTCATCTCTTGTGTCATTTGCACTAACGGGAAGCAATGGTTACTTTGAAATAAGGAATTTGGATGCAGGTCGCTACAATGTTGTCGCTTCGTTTACCGGCTTGAAAACACTCAAAAAAAACTTTGATATTTCCTCTGCTCACCAATTGGCAGACCTCGGCACCTTGAAGATGGACCGCCGCTACAATGAACTGGAAGGAGTGGTGATCACCGAATCGCCTGTGCAGGTAAGGGGGGATACGCTGGCTTTTCGTGCAGATGCATTCAAGACAAAACCAAATGCAACAGTGGAAGACCTGATTAAGAAGTTGCCGGGCATGACAGTGGATAAGGACGGCACAGTGAAAGCGCAGGGCGAACAAGTGCAAAAGGTATATGTTGATGGTAAGGAATTCTTTAATAATGATCCCAAGCTTGCCACCAAAAATCTTACTGCTGATATGGTAGACCAGGTGGAAGTATTTGACGATATGAGTGAGCAG
>JBLNAY010000339.1:0-4030 GCA_050259715.1 Candidatus Dadabacteria bacterium | reverse complement strand
ACCGATATAATGGAAGAAACCTGTGGTGCCCGTCTGACCATGAACTATATGGTGCCGGGTGGTGTTGTTGCTGATATTCACCCCAACTTCCAGAAGAGAGTAAAAGACTTTATTAAGTTGTTTAAGTCAAAGATCCATGAGTATGATGAACTCGTGACCGGCAACATTATCTTCCAGAACAGGATGAAGAATGTAGGTATACTCACTGCTGAAGATGCTATTTCTTATGGTTGTACAGGACCGGTAGCCAGGGGCAGTGGAGTCAGCAGCGATATCCGGAAGATTCATCCATATGAGATCTATGATAAGTTGGAGTTTGACGAAGTGCTGGAAACAGGTTGTGATTCATTCAGCCGTTACCAGGTGAGAATGAAAGAAATGCATCAATCTATCCGGATCGTTGAACAACTGGTTGATAATATTCCTGACGGAGAATTCCAGGCAAAAACAAAAGCAGTATTAAAACTCCCTAAAGGAGAATTTTACTCCCGCGTGGAAACCGCAAGAGGTGAGTTAGGTGTTTACATTGTTAGTGAAGGTGGAACTACACCCTATAGAATTAAGTTCAGATCACCGGGCTTCTCCAATCTTTCTGCTCTTGATCACATGGTCAGAGGCAGTAAGATAGGCGACCTTATGGCAACAATGGGTACACTCGACCTGGTGATACCGGATATTGACAGATAGGATCAAGTATATATTTCTACGTTCTAAGTTGATTACCCTTACCTGGGATTAAAACCCGAAACTCAAAACAGGATATGTTTAGTTTAGAAGGCATAATAAATTCAATACAGAGCTGGTTAAGTGCCAATTTCAGCTCAACATGGGTGCTGGTGATTGAATCACTCATAGTCATAGTGCTTGCTATAGGACTGTTTGCGGCACTCGGACTGGTGCTGGTGCTTATGGAAAGAAAAGTGGCAGCGCGCATGCAAATCCGCTTAGGGCCTAACAGGGTTGGTCCTATGGGTATGTTTCAAACAGCAGCCGACACTTTAAAGCTCATTCTAAAAGAAGGACTTACCCCGGACGGAGCAGATAAATTCCTTTTCAACCTGGCACCTTTTGTTGTGATGATTGTTGCCATGTTAATCCTTGCTCCTATTGGTTTTGCAAAGAATTTCCAGATATGGGATATAAACATTGGAGTGCTCTATGTATCTGCCATCTCCTCATTATCTGTCATTGGAATTCTAATGGCCGGGTGGGCGAGCAATAACAAGTATTCACTGTTGGGAGCCATGAGAAGTGGAGCTCAAATAGTGAGTTACGAATTATCAGCGGGATTATCCATTATCTCCATTGTAGTACTGACAGGCAGCCTGCAGATCTCTGAAATCGTTTCTTCGCAGGCTAACGGATGGTGGATATTCAAGGGCCACATACCTGCTATCATCGCTTTTGTAATTTTCATTATTGCTGTCACCGCAGAAACCAACCGTGCTCCTTTTGACCTTGCAGAAGCAGAATCAGAATTAACGGCAGGATTTCATACCGAATATTCAGGAATGAAGTTCGCGTTGTTCTTCCTTGCTGAATACATCAACATATTTATCGTATGTGCCATTGGAACTACTCTTTTCCTTGGCGGGTGGATGCCGCTGCACATTGGTAGCTGGCAAGCATTCAACCATGTGATGGATTTCATTCCATCTTCAATATGGTTCTTTGGTAAAACCTTCGGCCTCATCTTCCTGATCATGTGGTTCCGCTGGACATTCCCACGACTCAGGGTTGACCAGTTGTTGAATCTCGAATGGAAATACCTGTTACCGATCAGCATGTTCAACTTATTGTTAGTAACCGTAATTGCCATCCTTGGCTGGCATTTCTAAAAATTGGAACGAAAACACTAAACAACATTTGAAATGTTTCTAAAAGATTATATATCCGAAGTTTTCTCAGCCGTAAAATCCCTCGCCATAGGGATGAAAACTACCGGCAGATATTTCGTTCACCCTAAAGAAATCATCACTGAACAATATCCCGACAACAGGGATACCCTGGTGATGGCCGAGCGCTTTCGTGGTGAAGTGGTAATGCCTCACGATGAAAATAATGAGCACGCCTGCACGGGTTGTACCGCCTGTGAACTCGCCTGCCCTAATGGAACTATCAAAATAGTCACAAAACAGGAGATCTCCCCGGACGGTAAAAAAAGGAAAGCCATTGACACCTTTGTTTATCACCTGGAAATGTGTACGATGTGCAACCTGTGTGTACAGGCTTGTCCTTCTGACGCTATTAAGATGTCGCAGAATTTCGAGCACAGTGTGTTTGACAGGAAGCAACTGACAAAAGTTCTGAATAAACCCGGATCCAAGGTGAGGGAAGGAATTGAATAGAATAAAACTTAATTGATTAACCGATAAATTTTTAACATTGGAAGCATCACAGATCATATTCTATGCAATTTCAGCCCTGATCTTAGGGGCTGGCTTGCTTGCTGTTACCACAACGAAGATCTTCAGGGCAGCCATCTGGTTATTGTTTTCCCTGGTCGGCATTGCTGCACTTTACTTTTGGATGCAGGTAGAATTTATTGCAGCGGTGCAAATCATAGTTTACGTAGGCGGTATCGTTGTCCTCATCATCTTTTCCATTTTCCTTACCCAGCAGAGTGGAAAAGAAATGCCGAAGACACAAATGAAAAGAAAGCTGTTTTCAATTCTTGCGGCCCTCTTCGGCTTTGCTTTCTCTTTTAACCTGATCTACAACCAGGGCTTCACTCCTGCCTCGAAACCTTTTGTAGTCAATATTTCCGATATCGGAATGCAGATGCTGAGCACCACAGAACACGGCTTTGTACTACCGTTCGAAGTAGTGAGTATGTTATTGCTTGCTTCAATGATCGGATGTATTGTCATTGCCATGAAGGCACCTGTTGAACAAACAGTTATTAAACCATCTAACGGCAATGGCGGTAACGGCACCATCACACCAATTGCTCCGAAAATTATTATAAAAGAAATCCCAACGGAAATGAAAGAGGAGGAAGTTATATGAGCTCAGTGCCCCTAACACAAATTCTATTTGTCAGCACCGGTTTGTTCTTCATAGGTATGTACGGCCTTTTTACCCGCCGCAACATGATCACGATGCTGATGTCGATAGAACTGATACTAAACAGTGTAAACATCAATTTTGTTGCCTTCAATAAATACCTCTATCCTGAAAAGCTGGACGGGATATTTTTCACCCTGTTCATTATAACTATTGCTGCCGCCGAAGCTGCCGTAGCCATAGCCATTATTATTAACCTATATCGCTCCCACAACTCCATTGATGTGGAAGATGCAGCAGAATTAAAATACTAAGCCATGTACAACTATTCATATATAGCTTTAATTCCTTTACTGCCGCTACTAACCTTCGTCATTCTCGGTCTTTTTGGACGGAAGTATTTCAAAAATGCTTCAGGCATGGTGGGAGTGTCTTCCTTGCTGGCTTCTACCCTACTGTCGTTGTATACCGCTTACACTTACTTCTTTGTAAATGGCCAGGTTAACGGGGTATACCAGAAGATCATTGCATTCAAATATACGTGGCTGGAATTTTCACCCAATGTGTCCATCGACATGAGTGTGATCCTCGATCCTATCTCCGTAATGATGATAGTAGTGGTGAGCTTTGTTTCTTTGATGGTGCACATTTACAGCCTTGGTTATATGAAAGGTGAAGAGCGATTTGCTACTTACTTTTCATTCCTGTCGCTCTTTACTTTTTCGATGTTAGGTTTGGTACTTTCTGCTAACCTTTTCCAGATTTATATTTTCTGGGAATTAGTGGGTATATCTTCCTTCCTGTTGATCGGGTATTACTATGACAGGCCATCAGCGGTTGCCGCTGCTAAAAAAGCCTTTATTGTTACCCGCTTTGCTGACCTGGGATTTCTCATTGGCATCCTGGTGCTGGCCTTCTACGGCGGAACGCTCGATATTTCAACTCTTGTTCATAGGTTGACGGATGTACAAACCCCTGAATACCTCGGAATAACTACCGCTTCCTTCTTTGGTGTGTCTATGCT
>JBLNAY010000338.1:0-14228 GCA_050259715.1 Candidatus Dadabacteria bacterium | reverse complement strand
AATTGATTATTAATACTTTGCTAATCAGATTATCTGAATAACGGGAAAGCAGTTGCATTACTATTCTATTAAGTAATCACGCAGTAAGTAAGGAGTTTGCAGGGAGTTGCCATGGAGTTTGCCCCTGCAAACTCCCTACATACTTCAAACATACTTCATACATACTTCCTGCTAACACCTCCCCGCAGCTTTCTCTGAAGGGAAGGGAGCAATCCTGAAAGGTGTTGGGGACAAAGGGTAATCAGAACAACGCCCTGAGAGACGCTCTTCCTGTGTGAATGGACCTGGTACCCGCAGGCTTCCTGCCTTCATACTGGAAGTTCATTTCCACATTATTCAGCAACTTCTTGGTAAGGTCGAGTGACCATAGATAATTAGATCCCGGGCGGAGGGCATCAAGAATTATATATTCAACAGTTGGATTTTTATTGGTAGTTCCAGGGTGGGTGAAATTTATAGAACTGAAGGTGAACCGACCATTTAAAGAACTATTCTGAAGTACATTATATTTGGATTCGACATTTAAAGAATTCGACAGCGACCGTTCGCCTCCATATTCCAATTTATTCGCCTTATCTTCTAATTTGTAACTGCCCTGCAACCGGAAAACGGTTCCCCTGACATAAGTAATTTTGGGCTCTGCACTGTTGATCTGTAATTCGTAATTCCTGTTATTAAAATTAGGGCTGTATAAACCATTAATACCATGCCTTCCATTTACATCCAGGGTGATAGAAGGACTTGTATTCCACCTTATCTTACCTGTCCAGTCATTTACCAGCCTACTTTCATAACCATAGGTAAGCAGCGCTTTTCCCGAATTCCGCAGGTTAGAAATGTCAATACCCCAGGTAGTTGAAAAACGATTAAATGAAAGAGTATTCAGAAAGGAGGTATTGTTGGTAAGCAGTGCCGTATCAAGGATGGAATATTTAAAGGGATTGAATTCAAAATCTCCTTTTGATATTGACTTTTTTGACTTCTGCAGAGATGACTGAAAGTTTAGAAGCGAAACAAACTTTCCGAATCCTGCTGTCGCCGGGCCTAAAACTGCCCTCGGATTCAAATTAAAGCTATAGTTGAAAGTAGTGTAATTGGCTTTCACATATACATTCGTTGGCGTGTAGATCCTGATATACTTTGCCTGGTCTTTATACAAGGCAACTTCAAATTCATTTACCTGTTGAATGTTGTCGCCATTGAAATCTATCCAGGTATATTCCCCCTGGCCTGCCGGCACTTCCAGGTAAGCATAATCCCTTTTTTGCTCCTGCCCTGTTCCCAGTTCATATAGCGTATTCCCGGTGAGTAACCCTTTCCATTCGTTTATAAGATATTCGGCACGGCCCAGTATCGTTCTGTCTTCCTTCTGTGGAGAAAGTGTTGGGTTGTACACTTTCAAAACCCTGTAAGTGCTGTTGAACAATAACTGGTGTTTAGTGCTTTTCAGCAGCTCCGCCTGTAGGTTTACGTTATAACTGCGGTCACCTTTATTCAACTTATTGGTGTACGGATATTTATCAGCACGTGTAAAGAACGTAACTCCATACTTGTTCTTTTTCGATTCATCCGTTTTAATATAAGCGGTATACGTGTCAAAGTAAAAACTCGAAGAGGTTAAACTATCCCAACGACTTTTCACCGCATTTCTCTCTAATGCATATCTAAACCCTACCTGCATTGACTTAAACTGTTTTAGTTGTTTACTGATGTCAATTACAGGACGGATATAATTACCTTTTTGTTTGTAGCTATTGAAATTGGTTATGGCAAACTGGTTATTAAATGACCATCCCATTACCTTGAAACTGTGCTGAAGAATGTTCTGGTATCCATTATAATTATCACTGCGCTGATAGTTCATGAACTGGTAAGTCAATCCCTGGTTTGCCTTATTTTTTAACTGACTTGAAAATCGAATAATGTTTTCTGTAGCTGATGGCAGCACCAGTGGCAATCCCCATTCCCTTGTAAATTCGACAAAGCGAAGGCGCTCTATAGGTTTAAAACTTTGCTGCACATACTCATAATCGAGGTTAGAGGTTAATCGAAGCTGCTTCAATGAAAGGGAATTTTCGAACTGGATTTTTGCTGCTATGCCTGTGTTATCGTTTTTATCCTTGGCCGAGAAACGATTCACATCATAATTACTAATAGCAAATTCCGTTTTGAGCGAATTGTTGGCATCCATTTGATAGTCTGTACCCACTGTGATTAACTGTTGCTTTTTGGGTGCTACCAGCACCATCACCGGTTCAAAGCGACCTTGTTTAATTCCATTTACCGGTGCTACATACTTGTAAACTTTACCATTGGCTCCATTCATTTCCGGAACATAATTTCCATTTCCCTGCCCCAGGTCAGTGAACGACAGATTATACCTGGCAGTTGCCGGATCGACAGAGTACCGGTAAAAAGAATCTACACCCTGGCCAACGGAATCATAAACCTTTTCGTAAAGTATTTTAGAGGTGGAAAAGGTATCCATCGCAATAGCGGGGTAAAAGGCTTTGTTGGTACTATCACCGACGTTGTAAAGAAACTGTTTCTGTTTCTGATCCAGTGTTTGGTTGATCTGTGAATTCTTTGCATCTGTGTTATTAAAAGCCCCCACTTTGATCTTCAGTTTTTTATTTATCTCCAGTTCCTGGTACGCATATACATTACTATTCAAATAATTCCTGTCTGCATATTCAAACTCCACCTGTATCCGTGAATCTTTTGTGATCATTCTCCCAGGCATGAAGGTCACTTCCGCTGTATTGTAGTTGATCACGTAATCCTGGTCTTCCCCTCTTTGCAGTAGTTCCCCATCGAGGTAAACCCGTTCAGTATTCGCAAGAACAATAAAAAAAAATTCATTATTAGATCCCTGCAGCCGGTAGGGACCCTGGTTGCCTTCAAGTCCCTGGAAAACATTCCGGGTAAATTTCCCTTTTGCTATCGAGCCACTGACCAGGGTAGTTGACTGAATGGAAGGGGAAATATAATTAGTTGTTTGAAAGGATACACCCTGCAGGCGTTTGTAAAAATTAAGAAAGTACAGGTTGTTTTGCCTGATATCGATATCGCCAAGACTTAGTTGCCAGTTCTTCTTTCGGAATTGCAGGAACACCTGGTCAAATTCATTTAACTGCTGCGTTGTCCCATCCGGCTGTATAGGAATATTATTATCCGACAGAGCTGCGGATATTTCAATGCTATCCTTCAGCATCCCATTTAATTGCAGTTGAAAGTTGGAATTCACCACAGCACTTTGGTTGTTTCCGAAGGAAAGTGCCCTTCCAAAACTTCCATTATACTGTATATTACCAAAATCCAGCAATCGCTTCGATTCTTCAGAATTGCGGTTGAATTCAAATGGAACCACATAAAAATTGTTGACTATACTATCATAGCTAAGCCTTTGTATAGAGGAATTTAGCCGGAATGGAAAAACACGGTAGATGATCGTCACGCTATCAACCGGCGGCTTTTTCTTCCAGTGTAAAACTGCTTTCACAAAATCGAGGCTGTAAGAGCTCGTGTCCGCTTCTTTTATGGAGAATGTTTTTGGAATTATGCTGACAGTATCTAACGTTATACTGTCCTTTTGAATAGCTACTTTCCTGATATGCAGGTTGGATACCGGGCTCTGCGCCTTTACAAAAGAAAAAGCAGCAGCCATGAGGGTTAAAAGCAGTATGCGGATCCAAAGCGTCAATAAAGCAGGTTTAAACACCCCTACAGGGGAACTTAGGTGCAACAGTGTTTACAAATATAGAGATTTCAAGTAGCGAAAAGGCTTGATACATCTGCCTTTCCGCCGTTAAGATCTTCTCAACCAAAACGCAGAAGCCAGGTAAAAAGTATTATCTGTGCTCCATTTCGCCGTTGTTTGCATTTGACTTTACTTTTTTGTCATCTTCTTTGTAGGAAAAAACCTGAATTATGCGAAGGTGAATTTAGTTAAATGAATATCAATAAGATAACTTGATCTTACACCCACATCTTTATATTCATAAGAAACGGTTGTACTGACCGCCGTCAGTGATAGGACAGGTAAAATGTAGGAACTTTAAGAAAAACATCTATGGACACCTATAGCATTATCATCATAGCGGGGATTATAATATTTTCGCTGGTCTTGCTCCTTGTTTCCCGTCAATCGAAAAAAGAAAAGGAACACGCCTCAAGATCTCACATAAAGAGTGGACCTGCTCATACTCCGAATACTTAAGAAGGGACATTTCGGGACTTATTGTTTTGGTATCCCATCTGCAGGTAACGGAAAGACCAGGATCAATTAAAATCTCTTCGGAACATCTTAATTAAAATTAGCAGCCGGGTTTAATGAAGGACTATTTTATTGTGGTTAACAGCACAGGCTCTCTTTTTTCAAAAGTTCGCAATGAGAATAACTCCTTTACTTTCTTCATCCATTTCATTGGGTGATTACGTACTATCCTTCTAAACAAGCCTGGGAAAAGGCGATTTACGTATATCGATAAGATCTCAGAGTTTCCAACCAGGCATTCCTCCCTTTTTAAGTTTATAGCTTTTAAAATTTTCCGGGCACAGGCACCTGGCTCCATTCCTTTTGAATTTACCTCGAGGTCCCTCTTTCTTTCTCTTCCCTTACCATCAGTGCCGTTCGTGATAATATTGGTCTTAATAAATCCGGGGATAACCATCGTTATATTAATACCAGAATTGGCAGTTTCAGCTCTGAGGGATTCAAAGAAGCCGTGAAGAGCATGTTTAGAAGCTGAATATGCAGAGAGTTTGGGAACTCCATACTCACCTGACATGCTGGAAACCACAACTAAATGACAATTGCCCGCGATCTTCATTTTAGGCAGCAAAGCTTTGGTGAGGATCACTGGGCCAAAATAATTGGTCTCCATAATCATCCTGTCGACCTCTTCAGAAATATCCTCTACCCTATCCCGGGCAGCTATTCCTGCATTATGGATCATAAAATCAATTCTGCCCCAGTGGTTATACGCTACATCAGCCTTTTCACCGATCTCTTCGGCTTTTGAAAGGTCCATAGGAAGAATAAATATATTATCCGGATAATCACAATTGCACTTCACTTTATTTAATGCCTCTATGTTCCTTGCAGATATAATCACATTTGCATTATAACTGTTGAATTGATATACAAGCGCTTCTCCTATACCGGATGAAGCACCTGTTATCCAAACCACCTTATTTTCAAAGTTCTTTTTCATGCCCGTTTGGTTGAATAGGTTTAAAATGAAGAAAAATTAAAGCTCCCATTTGCTGATGATCAACAATTGTAACCAAAGATGGCAGCAGAGTGCGTTTATAATTTTTTTCATAAATGATTGTTTTCACATCAAATATGAAGAACCAAAGAGGTGAATTATAATTGAATTATGCAGCTGGAAATGAATGATTAGTAAAATTTGCAAATGAACTCACAACAAAAAAGACGCACCATCGTGCGTCTCTAGATCATTTTATTTGAATTTTTACTTTTCTTCTGACAATCCTGCAAACAGGTAATCCTTGTGCATCCTGGAGATGTTTGTAATGGATATTTCTTTCGGGCAAACAGCCTCACAGGCTCCTGTGAAGGTGCAGCTTCCGAAACCTTCTTTGTCCATTTGTTCTACCATACTTAAAACACGACTCTTCCTCTCAGGCTGACCTTGTGGCAATAAGGCCAGGTGAGCCACTTTCGCAGAAAGAAACAGGGAAGCAGAAGCATTCTTGCACGCGGCTACACAAGCACCACAACCAATACAACTGGCTGCTGCAAAAGAGCCATCAGCTTTGTCTTTTTCCACCGGAATGGAATTCCCGTCAACAGCATTACCTGTATTCACAGATATAAAACCCCCTGCCTGTATCATTCTATCTAAGGCGGAACGGTCCGTAACTAAATCTTTAATAACCGGAAAACCATTGGCTCTCCACGGCTCTACAACGATGGTATCGCCATCTTTAAAAGCACGCATGTGCAACTGGCAGGTTGTTGTTGCATGCCATGGACCATGTGGACGGCCATTGATGAACATGGAACAGGCACCACAGATACCTTCACGGCAGTCGTGGTCGAAAGCAATAGGATCGCTCCCATCCCTTACTAATCTTTCATTCAGGATATCAAACATTTCGAGAAATGACATCTCAGATGAGATATCCTGCACTTGATAGGTCTCGAAATTACCTGCTGTTCCCTTATTTGCCTGCCGCCATACTTTCAGCGTCAGGTTCATATTATAGTGTTCCATCTAGAAAATGGTTGTATTGTTATATAGTTGTATTGTTCTTTTCTACTCTATTTTCTGATTTGTCTTTTGTTCTCAGTCCTGTTCACATCTCCAACTTTTTATTTGTGAACTTAATTAAACTGTTTATTTTCATAGGTAGTATCTGCAAATCATGAAAGATCTTTTGGTACTCTTCTGTTGATAATAAACTTCTTACTTTGCTTTTTTCATTCCAATCAAAACCTTCCTTTACAGAACCGAAACTATACCTGTAAAACTTTACTTTATCTTTCTTAAAATATCTTCCAAATCCTTCAGCAATGTTGGAACTTATTGAATCTACTGCTGTAACGAATTGCTCTCCTACTGTTACTTTAGAAAACTGATCCCAATGAATTACTATGTTCCAAACATAATTACTAAGATGAAAAGCGATCTTATAGGCCTCAATATCATTCAGCTGTAAATACCTCTTTTCTTCTGAAGCTATCCTTCCCATTTGAACCAACAATTCAACAATATATCAATACAGCAATTCAACATTCTATTTATAACTCCTCTGCGTAGGCTTAACTACATCATACTTCAACTCCTCTTTATGGAGTTGCCATTTTTCACCAGGTTGATATTCCCAGGCAGCAACAAACATAAATTGATCATCATTACGTAACGCTTCCCCTTCCTCTGTTTGTGACTCTTCTCTAAAGTGACCGCCACAACTTTCACTCCTTTGTAATGCATCCATACACATCAACTCGCCTAACTCCATAAAGTCAGCTACACGGTTTGCTTTATCCAGTTCAGGATTGAATTCGTTAATGACTCCGGGGATTTTAACATCCTTCCAGAATTCTTCTCTCAATTGGCGGATCTCAGTAATAGCTTGTTGTAAATTTTCTGCATTCCGTGCCATACCGCATTTATCCCACATGATCTTGCCCAATCTCTTATGCAAACTTTCAACGGTCTGATTTCCTTTTATGTTCATCAGGCGTTCAATACGTTCCCTCACACTATTTTCTGCTTCTTCAAATGCGGGGTGAGAAGTCGGAATTGCTTTTACCCGGATTTCATCTGCCAGGTAATTACCAATCGTATATGGAATAACGAAATATCCATCAGCCAATCCCTGCATCAAGGCAGAAGCCCCTAAGCGGTTAGCGCCGTGATCAGAAAAGTTACATTCACCCAAAGCATAAAGGCCTGGAATGGTGGTCATCAATTCATAATCTACCCAAAGACCACCCATGGTATAGTGAACCGCCGGATAAATACGCATCGGCACTTCGTAGGGATTTTCACCTGTGATTTTCTCATACATGTCGAACAGGTTACCATACTTTTCTTTCACTACTTCTTTACCAAGGGCAATGACGGTTGCAGCATCAACATCGGTAAGATTTCTCTTGTTTACCTCAATATTGCCGTAACGTTGAATAGCATCAGCATAATCGAGATAAACAGCCTGCCTTGAAGTACCTACTCCGTAACCGGCATCACATCTTTCTTTAGCTGCTCTTGAAGCTACATCTCTTGGTACGAGGTTACCAAAGGCAGGATATCTTCTTTCTAAATAGTAATCTCTTTCTTCTTCTGGTATCTCCGTAGGCTTTCTTGTGTCATTTTGCTTTTTAGGAACCCAGATACGTCCATCATTGCGAAGCGACTCTGACATCAGCGTTAGCTTCGACTGATGTTCACCACTCACCGGGATGCAGGTAGGATGTATTTGAGTAAAACAAGGATTACCGAAATAAGCCCCTTTTCTATGCGCCTTCCAGATTGCAGTGGTATTACTTCCCATAGCATTGGTGCTTAAGTAGAACACATTACCATAACCACCACTACACAATAACACGGCATGCCCGAAGTGTCTTTCCAGTTCGCCGGTAACAAGGTTACGTGCGATGATGCCGCGGGCTTTACCATCAATGATTACCAGCTCCAGCATTTCATGACGGCTATACATGTCCACATTACCTAAAGCAACCTGTCGCTCAAGAGCCTGGTAGGCTCCTATTAACAGCTGCTGGCCTGTTTGACCCGCTGCATAAAATGTACGCTGAACCTGTGTTCCTCCAAAGGAACGGTTACTTAATAAACCTCCATACTCGCGTGCAAACGGCACACCCTGAGCAACACATTGGTCAATGATGTTGCCGCTGACTTCTGCCAGGCGGTGCACGTTTGCTTCCCTGGAACGATAGTCACCACCTTTGATGGTATCATAAAAAAGACGGAAAATTGAGTCCCCGTCATTCTGATAATTCTTTGATGCATTGATACCACCTTGTGCAGCAATAGAGTGGGCACGACGTGGTGAATCCTGGAAGCAAAATGCTTTTACTTTATAACCGAGTTCACCTAAAGATGCCGCCGCCGAAGCGCCTGCCAGGCCGGTTCCAATAACAATGATCTCTAGTTTTCTTTTGTTAGCAGGATTAACCAGCTTCACATGACCTTTATAATCTTCCCATTTTTTCTCTAATGATCCTGCAGGAATTTTAGCTTCAAGCATACTAATATTTCTGATTTAGAAATTTCTTATTTATCTGCCAGTGAACTCAATGTCTCTGCTTCCTTGTTCACTCATTATTTTTATCAATTATTAATAAGGACTAACCCAGCTTAGGTACATGCTAATGGGCATTAAGGCAAACAACACACAAACAATAATTGTAAACGCATATCCCAACCCTTTTAACATCCCGAGGTATTTACGGTTATGAACACCGATAGATCGGAAAGCACTCTGGAATCCATGCATCAGGTGATAAGCCAACGACAACACTCCAATTAAATAAAGCACTACTACAAACGGCTGTTGAAATACTTCAAACATTCTGAGATAGAGGTTATGTATAGGATGCGCTATACCTGCATAGGAAACTTCCTCTAATGATTTGGTAATTCTTGAAGGAACCCAGAATTGTGCAACGTGCATAATCAGGTATAGAAATATGAGAGTACCCAAAATGGCCATACTACGACTATACCAGGTACTGCCCGTGTTACCCATAGATATCTTATAACCGGTTCCACGTCGTGTACGATTCTTTAATTCCACTACATACCCCTGGATAATGTGGATAATAAAACCAATGAACAAAACGATCTCCAGCAAGCGCATGACAATAGTGGATCCCATAAAGTTGGCGGCCTTATTGAACATCTCTCCATTATCATTCGGATTTAACCACTTCAAATCATAAAAGATAGTGGAATTAAGCCCGACATGCACCAGCAAAAAGACAATAAGGAAAAAACCTGTCAGGGCCATTACGATTTTTCTACCTACAGCAGAAGTGAAGAATTGCGACCATTTCATAAAGTGTCAGAAGGGGGTTGAAAAACTTCCGGCAAAGGTAATAGTCCATAATTAAATACGTATAGATAATTAATCAAACGAATTGATCGGCAGGCTTTTGGAGAAGAAAACAGAAGAAATTTTTACTATTTACCTAAGTAAATCCGCATTGTTCGCAGGGTTCATAAGGAAAGCAGGAAAGAACTGATTTTAATCATTGGAAATTTCACCTTCATTTCAATGTATCATCTTCCCCCAAAAATATTTATAAAATCATCCAATTTTAATCAAATCAAATGGGAATTCTTTTACTTAACTCCTCATCGATCTTCCGGAAAAGGTGAAAAGGTTTATATACCCGCCAATTATCCACTTCCATTAATTCAATATAGTAATTCAACTTGGCTTTCTTAAAGTCATACTGGGTGGCTTCCGGCATGTTCAGGCTCACTATCCACCCGTTTTCATCCATTACTTCTTCAAACCACTCCTGATAGTAATCTTTATCACCACTATGGAAATTCAACACATTTTCGGTGATGAGGATGAACTTATAAATCCCTTCATACATGAATTTTTCAGCCACTTCCCTCTTCAGTTCCATAATGTCATTTTCTATGGCATCATTCCATTCACCGATAAGCTCAATCACCGCATAATGTTCATCATAATCTGCCTGTAGCACTTTTAAGTATAGGGTCCGACTGCCGAAATCATCCCATTGAGGATGTATATAATAATTGTAAACCGTAGATGTAAATTCAAATTCAGAATACTCCCTTCTGAAAAAGGGTGACCTCTCATCGTCTTCACTCACGTATATATGACGCCAATTGTAATATGGTTCTATATCATGCATAACAAGCTAAAAAGTTAGCCATAGCCATCAAAATTAAGGAATGAAAATACCGGATTATTCACCGGAATTGTGATCCACGGCTTTTTTAACACTCCCGAATTTCAACAGCAATTCCTTAGCCTCTTCATAATTAGCCAGGCCTAATTTATCCATTATCATTTTCGTGCCACGATCGACCAATTTATCATTTGTGAGCTGCATGTTCACCATTTTATTATCCTCTACCCTCCCTAGCTGTATCATTACTGTTGTGGAGATCATATTCAGGATCAGCTTTTGAGAGGTGCCGCTTTTCATACGCGTGCTGCCGGTAACAAACTCGGGCCCTACCATCACTTCTATAGGGAAATCTGCTACATCTGTAAGAGGAGATCCGGGGTTGTTTGTTATGCACCCGGTAATAATTCCTTTTTTCTGGCATTCTTTCAGAGCTCCTATCACATAGGGTGTTGTGCCACTGGCTGCAATGCCCACCACCACATCTTTGGTAGATATATTATGTTGTTTCAGATCTTTCCACCCCTGCTGTATATCATCTTCCGCTCTTTCAACTGCCTTGGTAATCGCTTCATCGCCACCTGCAATCACTGCCACCACCAGTCCATAAGGCACGCCATACGTAGGTGGGCATTCACTGGCATCAACTACCGCCAGCCGGCCACTGGTTCCTGCCCCGATGTAAAAAAGTCTGCCGCCTGCAAGCATCTTGTCCGTTGTAGCGCCTACCAGTCGTTTGATTTGCGGAATAGCCTTTTCTACAGCTCCTGCAACCGTTTTATCCTCCTTATTTATATTCACCAGTATCTCGCCAATACTCATCTTATCCAGGTGCCGATACTTACTTGGTAATTCTGTTATTTTCTCAAACTTGTTCAATCTTCCACTCATTTATATACAAATATGTTCAATTATCTATTACTGCAGGTGATATTGTGCCAGTCCATCCATAGGGTTTTTAATGATCTTCCCTAATTCAAATTCATACGAGCTGCATAATTCCTTTATCACATCCCTGAACCCGTAGGCTACACTTCCAACAAAATTTACGGGGTACTTCCACACCTCGTTATACTTGCACAGGTGGTAAAAAAAGAAGTCATTAAGCCCGTCTTCAATGATATTTTCCACCATATAATGTCCCCTGTTCTCAGCAAGGAATAAGGTAAAGCTGGCAAGGTAACGGTTTGGCAAAGGTTTTTTATAAACGTTATCCAGGATCTCTACAGGGGTTGTTACATAAGTAGCATCAAACCGGGACCTCAGGTCTTCATCAAAGGTATCATACAGGTAATATTGCAGCACCTTTTTTCCCAGGTAAGCGCCACTACCCTCGTCACCCAGCACATAGCCTAATCCGGGGCTGTTCTTTGTGATCCTCTTACCATTATAATAGCAGGAATTAGAACCTGTTCCCAGGATACTGGCAACCCCCTTTTCATATCCGCAGACGGACCTTGCAGCTCCCATAAGGTCAGTCTGGACGGTGACTTCCGCAGCGGGGAAATTGGATCGAAGTGCTTTTTTGATGCTATTGGCATTCTCCGGGTTAGCGCATCCCGTACCATAAAAATAAAGCTGCTCAATTTCTACTCCATTCAATTTCTTCATTAATTCTTCCTTAACCAGGTCCCGGATACCGGTTGTAGTCAGAAAGTAAGGACTTATCCCCTGTGTAAATATTTTCTTCTTTTTCCCGTTATTAATTAAAAGCCATTCAGCTTTGGTGGCTCCACTATCGGCTATCAGGGTTGCAGGCATCTTTTCTGCTTAAAGTATTGTTGAAATAATTGTTAAAGACACAACGTTGTAGCAAAACAGCTATTTTGCAGCAATTACAAAAGTAACGGGTACAGATGAGGAATAAAAAATTACAGGTTTGGCTTCCATTACTATTTTCTATTGTAATGATCTGTGGTATGTTCTTCGGGTTCAAGCTGCACCAGAATACCGGCTCAGAGAACTTTTTTAAAAAGGACAAAATAACTTCCCTGCAGGAAGCTCTCGATCTGATCAAAAGAAAATACGTGGATTCAATAGGTGTTGATTCCTTACAGGATGATGCTATTAATTCTGTTATGAATCACCTTGATCCTCACTCCGTTTACATACCTGCATCCAATGTAAGTGAAGCGAATGAAGACCTGGTTGGCAATTTCCAGGGTATCGGTGTTGAATTCAACATCTTTAATGACACCGTAAATGTCATTTATGTGATTCCCAATGGGCCAAGTGATAAGGCAGGACTGCAGGTGGGTGATAAGATCACAAAAGTGAACGACTCCAGTATTGTAAGTAAAACTCTACCAAGTGAAGATATTCGCAAAATGATCAGGGGCCCTGAAGGGAGCATAGTGAAACTGACGGTTCTTCGAGGTAATACCACCCAGTATTTCAATATAAAAAGAGGGACTATTCCCCTGCCTGCAGTAGATGCCTCTTATATGATGGATGCAAATACAGGCTACATCAAATTGAATAAATTCTCCGAGACTACTTATCGTGAGTTCATGGAGGCCATGGAGAAACTGAAGAAATCAGGCATGCAAAAGCTGGTTTTGGACCTGAGGGGAAATGGAGGCGGCTTCATTTCACAGGCGGTGAGCATTGCTGATGAATTCCTTGATGACAATAAGTTGATTGTTTATACGCAGGGAAGTAACATTGACAAGCAGGAATACCGTGCAAGAAAAGATGGTGTTTTTGAATCCGGCAAAATAGTGGTGCTGGTAGATGAACTCACTGCCAGTGCCAGTGAAATTCTGGCCGGGGCACTCCAGGATTGGGACAGGGCTGTAATCATTGGCCGCAGAACCTTTGGTAAAGGACTCGTACAGGAACAATACAGCTTAACAGACGGATCGGCCATTCGTTTAACGGTAGCCAGGTATTATACTCCAAGCGGCAGAAGCATTCAACGTCCTTACCAACAAGGAAAGAAGATATATATGGACGAGATCTTAGACCGTTACCATAATGGAGAAATGCTGAATGCAGATTCTGTGCACTTATCTAAAAACAAAGTGTATAAAACTCATGGTGGTCGAACTGTTTATGGTGGAGGTGGTATTATGCCTGATGTATTTGTACCAATTGATACCAGTGTTTATACAAGGTCAGTGACTAAACTATACCTCGATGGACGCTTCAACAACTTTGTCTACCAGTACTATATTAAACACGAAAATTTATTCAGCCAGTACAAGACACCTGGCCAGTTTACCTCCGGTTATAAAAACACAGGGGATGCCTGGAATTCACTGGTAAACTATGCAAGCAAAGACAGCATAAATCTGAATAAAGTGCCTGAACTTGATAAGAAAAATATACAGGAGAGAATCAAAGCTTACCTCGCCCGTCTAAAATGGCGTACCGAAGGTTTTTATGAAGTGTATAATACTTATGACCCCGTAGTGAAAAAAGCTATGCAGGAGTTGGCAAAGTAATCTTTTGAAAGGCAAGTGATTCATTACCCATAAGGCTTAGATTTAATTACTATTCCCCTTCTTCCTCTCCCCTAGGGGAACTTTCTCCCTGTTCGCATACTCAGACCTACGGCTTACAGCTTTGTTGAATGTAACCGGCTCTTCTTTAGCCTCCCCCCACAATTTCTTATTCTCTCTCTTTTTCTTCTGCTTTTCCTTATACACCTGTACTGCAGTGGATCCTTTGGCAAGCATCTGCACTTCCACATCCTTAACCTTTGAACCAAAAGCCTCCCTTACTTTTAAACGCATCATGTTCTGCACAGCGTCTATATTGCTGTTTTCTATAAACCGGATTCCTTCCTTCCTGTCTAAATCATTTTTCAACCAGATGAGAATCCTATAGTACGGCATTA
>JBLNAY010000337.1:0-2797 GCA_050259715.1 Candidatus Dadabacteria bacterium | reverse complement strand
TGCCGGAGATGCCTATGGTCTTACAAATGATGTAAAAACTCATTCACCGTTATTTTACTTCCATGTCATATTAGAAGAAGGTGCGCATTTCGGATTACCGGGCGAACACTCTGAACGAGCTATTTATATCGCAAAGGGAAGCCTGGACATTAATAATAAGATCTATTCTGAAGGCCAAATGGTAGTGTTTACCAAAACAGAAAATCCATTGATCATTGCTAATAGAAATACTACATTAATGTTGCTGGGAGGTGAACCATTAGGAGACCGCTTCATCTGGTGGAACTTCGTGTCTTCTCGAAAGGAAAGGATAGAACAGGCAAAAGCTGATTGGAAGGAAGGCCGGATTAAATTACCGCCGGCAGACAACAAAGAGTTTATTCCCTTACCGGCAGACAAATCAAAGCCTTCGGCACCACCTCCACCACCGGAACCCTTATCTTAATACAAGAAAGCACATTCTCCTTATATGAATCTTCCACTCAGCTCGATTCCGGCGAAACGCATGTTAATACTGGTATTTACTGAACTCTTTATGATATTTCCATTGAAACATCTATGAGAGTTGCATTAAAAATTTTTCTTGCTGACTCTATCTCTTTAACTGCAAATGTGCCGCTCACCATTTTTTCATTTTCTATTTCATCCAATAAAATAGAATTACTTAATGTGCTTACAAACATCTTCAGATCATCGGTGCAACCGAAGTATAAACAGATAGAGTCCATCCTTTAATTTTGGGTTGAACTTTCCGGCAGATCCTTCAATATTTCTTCAAATGCCTTAGTCATCGAAGCTTGTATTTCCGGGCCATATTTCTGGGCCATTATGGTCATTGTCTCTCTTTGAATATCAGGGATGGCATTTAGCATCTTTTGACCTGATGCCGTTTTGTAAAATGTAATGAAATCATCAATTTCACTTTCTGTAAAATACTTGTCGCAGATGTTCACCATATCTACATCCAACAACTTCTTTGCAGCTGCTTTGGATCCTTCCATTCCCTTCTTCATGGCTTCTGCCATTTTCTTAGCCTGTACTGTATCCTTCATTTCAGAACTAAACCGCTCTGCCATTGAAGAAGCCATCACATCAAAGGTTTTGTTGATCAAAATATCCTGGTGCATCAGGGAGAAAAGAATTTTGATCTTTTCTTGTCGTGGGGTTATTTGTTGACCATGAACAGCGAAACAGGGGAACAAAAAAAGGCACACTAAGGCAAAAACTCTCATAAACAGTTTACAGTTTGGTTATTATAATTTCATCTAAATATGATAAGTAAATAGGATGTTTTTCCTGAGAATAATCATGCCCTCTTCAGGCCGTATAATTTCCTTACAGGAATAAGCATTATTACCTATTTCTCACTTGTGGAAACTGGCTAATCCTCAGGGTTGTACAGCCATAAGGGATTAAAACAACTTTTTCTACTGCCGCAGCTGTTTCCATACCGCTGGTAATACTCCATGGAATTGGTCCTGTCATTCCATTGTATATTGTCCAGGAGGGAATTCTTTTAGCCGCTGCTGTCATTATAATTGGTGCACTTTCCAGATTCCACGGGTAAGCTGGCAGGGGTTTCTTCTCTATAGAAAATGCGGAATCCAATTTGTTGGCAGGCACGTACACGAGTCCATAATTCCAGGGAGAAGTAGGGGTGACTTCATAATAACTACTTCCGTATTCAACCGGGTCTTTTTCATTCGTTACCTTTTTCCATTCTTCATCAATTTTTAATGCATACACCAGCGGTCCGCGCTCCACTGATACAGAGTTCTCAAACCAGTTGTTGCGCAAGATGTGCATGGGTAATGAAAGTTCTACCATATCACCATCCTTCCACTGACGGTTAATTGTTATAATAGTATTCCCGGCGGTTTCTTTGTATGTCTCAGCGTTGATCTTCACCAACGCCCTGTTACACCACTGCGGAATCCGGAGCTGCAAAGGGAAGGATACCGACCTGCTTTTACCGGGTATGGAAAGGGAAATCCTGATCTGTTCATCAAAGGGATAATTGGTTTCTTCATTCATCACCACTTCTGTACCATCTCCAACGTACGCTTTTACGCGGCTCGGGGCATATAGCAACGCCGCCAGACCTTTAGCCGGAGTAGCATACCAGAGGTTTTGAGTGAACTTAGGCCATCCCTGGTGCATGTTGGACGTGCAACAAGGATAACCGGTGAGTAGGCCATAGCAAACATCCGTACCTCCATGGTTCTGATCAAAGTTTCGCTGCTGCCTTGAGATCATCACCTGGTTAGCTTGCTGGAAATACTGTCTTGCCATAAAATCATCTGTTGCCTGTGTGGGTAAAGCATTAAATGCAATGCGTTCCAGTTTATCAGCATAGCTAACATCGCCTGTTATGGCCAGCATGGTCTCCAGGCTGAACATCATCTCTACAGAAGAACAGAACTCTGAACCCTGGGTTGGGTTGTTACCATGAAGTGCTTCATCGGCACCATACATCCCATGTGCCATACCATCATATTTTCGCAGGTCGGCCAATCCTTTGTTGGTTGCATCTACATATTTCTGTTCCGCTGCTTTTTGGTAATACACTAATGGTTCCTTAAATCCCTGTGCGAGGTTTACGCAATGAATGCTGCCTTGCCTTGACAACATGTCCGTATTGAGAAATGAATCAGTATAATTAAATGTTTGCTTATGGATAATATCTGCAAGATCCAAAAGGAATTTGTCTCCCGTAATGTTGTACAACCAGAGAACCACCTGCAGGTTATCACCACCGCGATAACGTGCCCAGAACGTCCAGTGATCCAAGGGAGTT
>JBLNAY010000336.1:0-2602 GCA_050259715.1 Candidatus Dadabacteria bacterium | reverse complement strand
GTTATTCTACCGGCACATAAAACAAATTAATGTTACATAGTAATTCAGTAATTAAAAATCTAAACTCTAAAATTTCATTACGTAGCAAAGTGGTATCATTTGCTCTTATCCTTTCGATATTTTCATTGACATTGGCAGGATGTCACACGATGTCTAAATCACAAAAAGGTGCCGTCATTGGTGGCGCAGGTGGCGCCGTAGTGGGTGGTGCTGTAGGAAGTATTTTCGGTAAAACAGCTATGGGTGCTATTATAGGTGCAGCCACTGGCGGAGTTACCGGTGCGGTGATAGGTCATAAAATGGACAAGCAGGCCGAAGAAATTGCCAAACAAATGGCAGATGCCGATGTGAGAAGGGAAGGAGAAGCCATCGCCATCAGTCTTAAAGAAAAAGTTCTTTTCGGTTATGATCAATCCAACCTGGATGTAACGGCAAAAGCTAATCTCGATAAACTGAACGCGATATTGGTGAAGTACCCTGAAACAAATATCACTATCATAGGTCACACCGACAGCAAGGGAACAGGTACCTATAATCAAACACTTTCAGAGAGCCGTGCTAATTCAGTAGCTGCCTATGCCAGCCAGAATGGTGTAAGTTCTTCCCGTTTGATTTCGATAGGAAAAGGAGAATCTGATCCGATCGCAACCAATACTACCGCAGAAGGAAGTGCCTTAAACAGGCGTGTGGAATTTGTGATTACCGCAAATGACAAGATGAAGGAAGAAGCGAAAGTGGAAGCAGGTAGATCCTAAGTGATGAGTGATCAGTAATGAGTGATCAGTAATGAGTGATCAGTATGGGTCGCAATCCTGTTACTGAACGAGAAAAAAGCCGTGTAAAAAGCGGCTTTTTTATTTATATTGAGTCAACCTCATTCCTTTTCTAAATGAAAGTCTTTGTTGAACAGGTCAATGAGCGCGGTGGCTTGTTGTTTCATTCCTGTCAAGGTTCTTGTCTGGCCGGCATAAAGATTTTGGATCAACGAACTGTAAATGATAAAGCGGTTCAATTCGGCAAACCTTGAGGGCAACCAACTGGTGGCTTCACCAACATCATGCAGGAAGGCTGTGCTGTCCGAAGTATGCTGAAAGTCAAAGATTCCTGCCAGTTGATCAATGATCGGAATACGGAAATAATAAAGATTGTTCGTTTCATTATAGGTACGCACATCTGTGTAATAAGTCGTCATATTATTATACAGAGTGGCATTATTAAAATAGCGCAGGCTTCCGGATGAAATCAATTGTTGTTCGGTGGCATCATGACGGGAAACGTAATAGTTGTTGCGGATATAGGAGAACATCCTTGTTACATTTTTTATTTCTGATTCATAACCCGGTCTTCGAAGTATGCGGATCAACGAATCGATGCCCCGCACACAAATCTCTTTCCTGCTGATAGCTGCTGAAAATTCAGCAGTATCTCTCTTCAAATCATTTACTAAGGTGTGAGCAAATTCCCGCGCCCTGTTTTTTTCTACGATGTGTTCACGGATATTCTCTGCAATAAAACCTAAAAAGACAGCGAGAAAGAGCATAGAAAACTCGAGGACATACTCTGTCCATTTTTTCTTATGCATCACATGATGTGGGTGCTTGTGTACTTCCATGTCAGGCTGAGTTATCGGTTGAATGTTTTCGGATGCTGCTGGCGGTAAATTTTCCTTTGTTGAATTGTCTGCAGTTGAAGGGGCTATTTGTTTTTGTTCAGGGTCGTTAATGGTGTGCTGGGTGTTCTTGCTTTCAAACGGTGGATCTATATGCGCCTGCGTTTCCTGGCCTGCAACAGGATCTTCATTATTCTCACCGGTTAGTTTATTGTTCGTTGGACTCAAGTAAGTAAGATAGGAAAGATTTTTAGGAATATAGATTCTACAGATTCTAAAATTTCAGTGTTTGAATTCCGCATCACTTTTACAAGGTTGAACCTTCATCGAATCTGTATTGAACCATTCGTTGCTTATTTAATCACAATAAAGTAATTTGGATAAAAATCCTTAACTAATGTTATCCAAAACTTTCTGCGGCCTTCTCATTGGCTACTGTATTGTATTCACATCATTTAATGTTAATGCACAGGGAACACTTCTATTAAGACAACCTTCAGTAAGCAAACAGCATATCGTGTTCATGTATGGTGATGACCTCTGGGTAGTGGGTCGCGATGGAGGCAATGCCAGTCGCCTTACCAGTGCCATGGGAACTGAATCCTCTCCGCGCATCAGTCCTGATGGAAAGTGGGTGGCGTTCAGTGGGCAGTATGATGGCAATACAGATGTTTACATCGTACCTATAGAAGGAGGAGAGCCGAAGCGTTTGACATGGCATCCTTCTGTTGACATTGTACAGGGATGGACACCCGATGGAAAAAAGGTCATCTTCATCTCACCACGACAAAGTTATCCTACTACCGACGCTAAGTTTTTTACGGTGGCAACCACCGGCGGTACACCCGAAGCTATGATCATTCCTTTTGGTGTGAACGGCAGTCTTAGTGATGACGGCACCTTGATGGCCTACCAACCCTTTCCGCAATGGGATGTGGAATGGCGCAATTACCGTGGCGGCCAGGCGCAGCCTATCTGGATCTTCAACATGAA
>JBLNAY010000335.1:0-6543 GCA_050259715.1 Candidatus Dadabacteria bacterium | reverse complement strand
TGTGATTCCATTTGTTGAACTGGTGGGCAACGCAGGTGCTGTGCTTCCCTGGCAAAGAGGTCCGATTGGAGTGAAGGTGGGAGTAGTTCCTGATGTCACGGTAATCGTCTGGGAATATGTTACTTTACACCCCAAGGCATCTGTCACCTGGAGACTTACAATATAAGTTCCTGCAGTAGAATAGGTATGAGATGTATTTTCGGTAGTTGCGGTAGATCCATCACCAAACTGCCAAAGGAAAGTGGAATTGGTTGTAGAATTTACCTTAGTAAAGTTATAACTACCACAACTTTGAGCAGAATAAGCAAATGCTGCATCAGGGCCAATTTTGGCTGTTCCACCATTGCAAGCCCCGCCGAAGGTAAGACTGAAGCCACTGTTAGTAGCAGAGTAATTATCTACTAATAACACATAGGTGTGGCCTGCCGTAATTGTTACAGGCGGACTCCAGGAAGCATAGCTACCACCACAGCCGGCACCTGCCTTAGTGGACCCGGGTTCACTGGCAGGACAACTGCTTAATCCTGTTGAACTCCTGCAACCACTCCAGTTACAAGTAATACTATTGCCTTTTGAACTGCAGTTGTTAGGATCTGAAGTAATATCCCAGAGTGCCCAATCGTAATCATCATTCGGATTTACCTGGAGAATATTGAATTCAAGAGTTCCTGTAGATCCGGAAGTGAACTTAAACCACTTCGATTGTCGCTCACCCCCATTCAACCAACATGAATTTGTTGGATCCACTTCCTGGTTACCATAACCTGCATTGGAAGTTGGTTGTGAGAAGGTGGTGGCATTACATAGAATGGCAGCTGTGCTGCAATCCTGCCCCGGAGCAGGAGGTATACTTATAGTTGTAAGGCATACGCTGAACGGTCCGGAATTACCAGTATTTGAATTTGAAATAGTAAAATAGTAAGTTGACCCTGAGACCAATCCATCAAAGGTGGCATTTAATGGAGAGGACCCGCAATTCGTTCCTACTAACCCGAATCCACCGGAGCAACTCCCCTGTACTAAAACTACTTCAACATTGCCTGACCATGGAGAAGAAGTTGTTATATTGAACTGCGCTCTTGATCCTGTTGCAGTAAATGAATACCACGCATCCGGGTGACTTCCTCCGGATTGACAACCTACGCTTCCAGTCCAACTATCATTAGCACCAACAGTGGTTCCATTCGTGCAACTACCATCCGGTGTTACTACCTGTGCCGAATTGCAATCATCATTAGGAATCTGCATAATGCGGGAATTCTGTCTTATGCTATTTTGAGTTTGCAGGGGGTATTTGTATTGAGCAAATGACGTGAAGTGAATAAAAACCACCAGGAACAGAAATATATACCCAGGGAAAAGAGACTGATTTCTTTTCCAGGATGAGTGTTGGCTTAGATGTTCTTTTTTCCTGAAATATGTCATCTTGTACAAACCCATTGTGTTTTACAAAGGGTACAAGCTTTTCATAGTCATTAGTGAAAACGGTGTTGCAATTAAAAGCCTGTTGTAGATTTCACGTGTAAGGCCGACAACCATGTAACTGAGCCAATTGCTTTCGTTTCAAATCAGTGGCATTCGTAGGAATATATCGCTGGTAAGCCTGGATAGAATTCGTCAGATTACAATATAAACATTTCCCATTGAAAAAAGAAGTTAAGCTAATAGGCACATGTGGACATTAAATAAAACTTTATTTATGGCTTATTTTCCCCTCCTAAATCAACTTCTGAAATGACTTTAATAAGCTATAATCCGAATCTGTACAATAGTTTTGCCTCAAATGAAAACCAAGACGATAATAGGCATTTCCCTTGCTGCCCTGCTATTTCATTTTACGGCTTTGTCTCAAAATGACAGTGCAGCTAAAGTTACAATTGGAATAGAACAGGATTTTTTGCCCTATGCCACCGGTGGATATTTCGCAGGGGCGTGGGTGGGTAAAGGCCATCTACGTACACGTCTATTGACAGCATACGTTCATAAACCTGATTTTATTATAACAAAAGGATTTACTAACAACCGGGTAACCGCATATGCTATTGTAACTGATTACTTCCTGCGCAAAGGATGGATTGGCTGGTATGCAGGAACCGGGCTTGTTTATTGGAAAAGCACTATTCAAACAGACCAAAAGTTAGCTACTGCTCATTATGAAAATTATTTAATAAATGGCACCTTAGGTTATAATTATGCATTGAGTAAGCATTGGTACTTAAGTCCATGGGGAGGTTTACATTTAAAGATTGGGGGAGCTAACCACGTAAATATAGACGGTAAGATTTATAATCCACCATTACTGAATCCCGAAGCGTCAGTCAAAATTGGCTGGCATCTTTAAATTATTATTGAATATTTAAGGAGAAGGTTAAGTGTGGGATCTGGGAGATTCGAACCCCCGACCTCTTGCCTGTCAAGCAAGCGCTCTAAACCAACTGAGCTAAGACCCCTTAAAACATTCTGCGAGGCTCTGAAATTGGGCAGTAAATATACGAAGGCAAGTTATTAGTCCCTTACTTTTCAACAGGACTATGGCCATTCATCCGGCGCTTCAGCTCTGTTTCTATCAGTCCCAATTCACGGCTGGTTTGTCCACCAACAGAAGTATTCTCCTGTGCCCGGCGCATCAGGTAAGGAACAACATCTTTGATAGGCCCGAAAGGCAGGTATTTACTTACGTTACATCCCAACTGCGCCAGGTTAAAGGTGATGTTGTCACTCATTCCGAACAGCTGGCTAAAGTGAACATGCGGATGATTCATTGGTAATCCTTTTTCCTGCAACAATTGTACACCTAATGCATTACTCTTTTCATTATGAGAAGCAACCATTACACTTATGGTGTCAATGTGATCAACACAAAAAGCTACAGCAGCATCATAATCCCGGTCTGTAGATTCCTTATCCGGTTGTATCGGGGAAGGATAGCCCAGTTCTGCCGCACGATTTCTTTCTTTTTCCATATAAGCACCACGAACGAGTTTCATCCCTATTTTAAATCCTCTTTCCACAGCTGCCTGGTAAGCATTCTTCAGAAACTCCAACCGGTCATGCCGGTACATTTGCAATGTGTTATAGATCACCAGCTTTTCTTTATTAAAATCTTCCGACATTAACATGGTTAAGGCATCCAGCGGATCCTGTATCCATGTTTCTTCAGCATCTATCAAAAAACCCACATTGGCAACTTTCGCGCTTTCTGATATTTTGGTTATTCTGCCTACTACTCTTTGCCATTCATTGGTTTCATCAGCACTGAGGCGCAACAAGGCTTTTTGATAATTATCTATCAGTGAGCTTCCACCTGCCTGCTGCATTAAACTATGTAGTTTCTCCAAAAGGCTAAACCTCGCAATACCTGTAACCTTCACACTCATAAAAGGAACATTTGGCTGGGTAGCTGCGAACTGAATTACTTTTATGAAAGTCTCACAGGCACTATCATAATTCTCCTCTCCTTCTTTTCCCTCGACACCATAATCCAGGATTACCTGCACTCCATACTTACCTAGCTTTTGCGCTACCGGTATTGTCTCCTCCAAAGTTTCTCCTCCAATAAATTGTGAGAATATCGTTGCACGCACAATGCTTTTCACAGGCAATCCAACCTTCAGAGCCCAGGGAGTGAGCTTCACTCCTACATTGGCAATGGAAGGATTTCCCATCATGGAAAATAAAAGCTTTGCTTTCTTCAGTTCTTTACTGGATTTGTACCGGAATGCGACTTCGGTATTGTCGAAAGAATAATTTGTTTTCATGGCTGAAACAAATGTAATAGTTCAGACTCAAAAAATTATATGACTATTATCGTTTTAGCCAATGATCTTCCTATATAATTCCGAATTCAGTTCTTAAATGGGTTAGCAAGTAACTCTCCCGTTATCTTTACGAAAATTTTTTAAAACATGGAACCGCGCAAGCCATCTGATACTACTACCATGATGACCGAGATTGTTCTTCCAAATGATACCAATGTGTTTGGAAATTTGATGGGTGGAAGGTTAATGTATTGGATGGATATAGCAGCAGCCATTGCAGCCCAAAGACATTGTAATTCCCCGGTGGTAACAGCTTCCGTAGATAATATTTCATTTGAGAATCCGATCAAATTGGGAAATACGGTCCATATTGAGGCTAAGGTCACAAGGGTATTCAATACATCAATGGAAATTCACTTAAGAGTTTGGGGTGAAGATTTTCAGCTACAGCATAAATACAAAAGCAATGAAGCTTATTACACATTTGTTGCGCTTGACTCTGACCGAAAACCGCGGAAGGTTCCTCCACTTATGCCGGAGACAGAAGAAGAAAAATTTCTTTATGACGGGGCTCTCAGGCGCCGTCAACTGCGGCTTATCCTCGGAGGTAAAATGCATCCTGATGATGCATTGGAATTGAAAGCTTTATTTACTACACCTGCACGTGAGAAGGAAAAGTAAACTCTTATATTCTAACAGCAGCTATGCGGCTGCTTCTTCATGTGTCTTCCAGTTGTGAGCACCTTTAAACATGAACTTCTTACTTTGTTCAATGGCATCCATTACCTGCACGAGGATTTCTTCTGCGGGTGCTTCATAATCAATGACAAGGGGTTCTTTAAAAGTTACCGATAATTGGGTGCCCTTTTTTTTGAACTTCAGTCCTTTTTTATCAAAAGCTCTCCAGAAACCCTGTATAACAACAGGAACTACTATGGGCCGGGTATGTTTGATGATATAAGCAGTTCCTTTCCTTCCCGGAGCATACGGCTTTGTAGTGCCCTGGGGGAAAGTGATCACCCACGCTTTGCTTAATGAACGTTCAATTTTTCGTGTATCACTCGGATCAAGCCCTCTCCTGGTTTCTGCTCCATCTTTTTTCCACGTTCGCTTTACCGTTAGAGCACCTGCCAAAGTAAACAGCCGGCTGATCCAGCTACTTTTCATTGTTTCTTCAGCAGCCACATAATACACTCTTGTAAAAGGATTCAACAAGTAATAAGGAACTCCCAGCCTGTTCTTCTTTCTCCATTTCACAGCACAAAAGATGTGTAAAAACGTTATCACATCGGCAAAATAGGTTTGGTGATTACTGACAAAGAGTACATTACTCTTAGGAAGATTCGTAATATGTTCAGTTCCACTGATCTTCAGTTTATTAACTATAGCCAAACCAGGATAGGAAACAATTCCGACCAGTGCGTATACGAGTTTACGCACCAATTGATTTTCTGCTGCTTTTTTCCAGAAACTCATTGACAAGCCATTGAGCGACAAATTTAAAAGGGTTTTATGAAATGTTAACTAATTCCTTAATCTTGTAAATCTTATGCAATTCTCCTCACTTATTCGTCTTAACATAAAAGAAATACCATGAAAACAATCATCTTATCCCTGCTTATGTTCAGTATTGGCCTGTCCGCATTTGCTCAAAACCCGGTACAGCCAAGGAGAACCATCACAGTGACCGGTAGTGCAGAAACGGAAGTTATTCCTGATGAGATATATGTGGATGTCCTTTTAAAAGAATACGATAAGAAAGGAAGCGGGAAGCAGAATATCGAGAGAATCAAACAGGATTTCCTCAATGCTGTGAAGGCTGTTGGCTTACCTGATTCTGCTATCACTATTGCTTATTATGGTGGTTATAATCCTAATCCCTGGTTAAGGAAGAAGAACAAGAAGGATGAATTATATGCCAGTATTTCATACCAGGTGAAACTGAAAAGCAGTAAGCAAATGGATGACCTGGTTGACAGGCTGGATGATAATGCCACCCAGAACTTTTATATCTCGAAGACATCTTATAGTAAATTGGATGACTTAAAGAAGGAATTAAAGATCAAAGCAGTTAAATCAGCAAAGCAGAAAGCTATTTATTTAAGTGAAGCGATTGATGAGAAGATTGGTGAGGCCGTAACGATTAACGAACCGGTTGAATACTATACTCCTTATTATGCAGGTGCTCCCAATATGGCGATGATGCGAACAAAAGATATGGCTGCCCAGTCGGAAGACGCTTCACAAGTCGTAGACTTTAAGAAGATGAAGATCAGGTATGATGTGAATGTGGTGTTTGCATTGAAATAGCGTCCCGCCCTTCGTGCGAGTTCAACATACTTCTATAGAATAAAAAAAGGCTGCCTTCGAGGCAGCCTTGCAATAATGAAATCAGTTATAATTATTCAGCGGATGGATTTTCAGGCTTTTGACCCTTTTCTTCCTGCTGTAATTTTTCCTTGATCTGTGCCAGTGCACCAAGATCACCAAGTGTTGGCTTCTCAACCTTACTCTGCAGATTCTTCATCACCTTCTTGGTCTTGTCGGCTTCTACCCTGGCTTCTTTACGTGCCGCATCTTTCTCTTCCATCTTTGCTTGTTCCCATATCCTGGAGTGAGAAACAACGATACGCTTTTCGTTGCGGTCGAACTCAATTACCATGAATTCAGCTGTTTCGTCAGCATTCACACTCTTACCATCTTCTTTTGCGAGGTGACGGTTAGGTGCGAACCCTTCGAGACCATAAGGTAATTGAACAATGGCGCCTTTATCGTCTTTACGCAG
>JBLNAY010000334.1:0-4571 GCA_050259715.1 Candidatus Dadabacteria bacterium | reverse complement strand
CCGTATAGCGGCGCCTTGTTTTTCGCCATTTTATTACCTATGACTATATCTGCCACAGAGGGACTCATTTTACCGGTGGTGTTTTCTGTTGGTACCGGTCTGCCGGTGATCCTGTTTTCTTTGGTTATTGCTTTCAGTATTCAGAAGCTCGCCCGCTATTTTAAAGCGGTGCAACGTATGGAGAAGGTTATGCGCATGGTGGCCGGCCTCAGTTTTCTTCTTGCCGGGCTATACTACATTAATATTTACCTGGAAGTTATTTAGAAGATTTCGGGATTTTAAATTTGGAATTTGGAATTGCCGGGGATAATAACACGCAATAATGAATGGTATACAATTAAAAAGATTTGTTTCTGAATTACATGGTGAAGGCACAGTTTATAATTAACAGCATAGCACCACATGTTAACCCAAAGATTTGCAAAGGAATCTCCATCTTAAATACTGCCTGGATATCCTGACTCGATGGCTTTAAAGTTCCTGCCAGGCCTGGCAATCTATTGTTAGGAATAGTGATTAAAATCATATATCTTTTTGCTTGCTATTCGTTTATTTAATATGTTTTTCAACGTATGATGTCTGCAGTTTTGGTCAGGTATTAAAAAGTCATCGAGGAAATGAGAAGAACAGTAGGCTCTCGTTAAATTGATGGCAGGCAATATAACGTTGAACACAACCGACACGCTCGAATATGCACCAGGAAACGGAAACCAAATACAGGGAATTTTTTGAGTATAATCCCATTTCCATCTGGATCGAAGATTTTACGGCTTTGCATGCGGAGCTGCAGCAATTGGCTGCGAAGCATGGGAAGGCTCTTAAAGAATATTTACTTGGTGATTCCGAAGAAGTCTATAGGTTGATGGACCTGGTGATTGTAAAAGAGATCAACCGCGCCACCCTAAAAATGTTTGAGGCGGACAGCGATGACCAATTAAAAACGGGCATCCGGCAGGTGTTCCCCGCAGAAGCACTTCCTGTATATATAAATGAACTCGTGGCCTTTGTAAATGGAGATGAATTGGATGAAAAGGAGTTCCCGCTGAAGACTTTAAAGGGTAGAGACATCTATTGCCTGGTGCGGGTGAGCCTGCCCACTGATGGCAGCTATAATTCAGTTATGGTTTCACGAATAGATATCACCCGACAAAAGAAGGCTGAAGAAATCATAAAGGAAAGTGAACAACAGTTAAGGGGCAGCTTTGATAATGCGGCTGTTGGTATGGCGATGGTGGCAACAGATGGCAGGTGGCTAAGGGTTAATAAGAAGCTTTGCGACATACTTGGCTACTCACAGGAAGAACTTACCCGGCTTACTTTCCAGGACATTACGCACCCGGATGATTTAGAAACAGACCTGAATCTTATGTACCGGTTGATCGATGGTGAGATTACCAATTATTCTATTGAAAAAAGATACATAAGAAAAGACGGTTCCATAACCTGCATTAACCTAAGCGGATCTGCTATAAGGAATGATGATGGCACACCGAAATTTTTCATCAGCATTATAGAGGATATAAACGAAAGAAAACGAATTGAAAATTTACTCAGGCAAAGCGAGGAATATTTCAGAGCCCTGGTAACGGCATCATCAGACGTCATTTACCGGATGAGTGCCGACTGGAACACAATGCAAATGTTGGAAGGCAAAGGATTTCTTGCTAATACAGGTGAACCCATCACCAACTGGATTGACAAGTACCTTCCGCTTAGTGACAGGGAAGAAGTGATGGAGAAGATTCATGCTGCCATTGAATCGAAGCACGTATTCGAACACGAGCACCGGGTGATCAGCGCTGATGGCAGCATAGGATGGACCTTTTCAAGGGCAGTGCCGATATTAGACGGCAAAGGAGCAATTATTGAATGGTTTGGAGCAGCCAGTGACATTACTGAACGTTACAACATGCTGAACGAGCTGAGAGCCAGCGAGGAGGAGTTCCGAACCATGGCCAACAGCATACAGAATCTTGCGTGGATCGCTAATGCGGAAGGATGGATCTATTGGTATAATCAAAGATGGTATGAGTATACAGGAACGACCATAAAAGAAATGGAAGGATGGGGTTGGAGGAAAGTGCATCACCCGGACCATATTGGCCGCATATTGGATTTTGTCAGGGAAGCCTGGGTGAAGGGAGAACCCTTTGAACTTACTTTTCCAATCAGGCGTCACGATGGACTTTACAGGTGGTTTTTAACACGCGCTTTCCCGGTAAGAAACGAAGCAGGCACAATTTATAAATGGATAGGTACCAACACCGACATTGAAGAACAAATAGAAAGACAACGAGAATTAAAGCTCGCCAAAGATCAACTGGAGTTAACGATCTCCAATGTTCCGGTTGGCATTTTCCTGCTCGATAAAGACGGGCGTTTTTTATACCTGAATGAAATGGGAGCGCGTCAACTCGGGTATGATACTGTTGCCGAACTGATGGCGGAAAAGAATATGTATAAGGTAAGAGAACGTCTACACGAGCGCTATGATATTTTTGATACTAATAGCAATCTGATTAACGATAGTAATTTCTCCAGTTCCCTATGCCTTAAGACAAAGAAAGTAGTGGAGGTGCTTTCAAAACATGTCAATAAAGAAACAAAACTTGTTCAATGGCTACGTTCCAGGTCAGTTCCTTTATTTGACGAAAGCGGTGAATTAGTAATGCTTTTGACTACAAGTACTGACGTAAGTGCCGAACAAATGTTTACAGAAAGCCTGGAAAGAGAAGTGGCACAAAGGACGAGGGAGTTGCAGCGCTCCAACGATGAACTGCAAAGGTTCGCCCATGTAACTTCACACGACCTTAAAGAACCGGTGCGAAAAATAAGAACCTTCCTGAGTTGGATGGAGGAGGATTTAAAAGGTAAGCTTAATGAAAAAGACCGGGTGACATTCGGTAAGATACATAATGCCACTGACAGGATGTATTCACTTATTGACGGGATCTTAAACTATTCCAAAATAGGGGCGGAAGAAGAGTCATTTTCTCCTGTAGATTTAAAACAGATCCTGCATGAAGTAGAGCATGACCTGGATATGGCTTTACAACAAAAAAACGGCACCATTGTTAAGGACGAATTACCTGTTATTGAAGGAATAGAAATTCTGCTTCGACAGCTGTTTTATAACCTGCTGAACAATGCTGTTAAGTTTTCCAAAGCAGATTCTCCACTTAAAATATCAATTACCCACCGGCTTTTTGAAGAAGATCAGAAGAAGTGGATACAGATCAGTGTGAGTGACAACGGTATTGGCTTTGAGCAACAAATGGCTGATAAAATCTTTCAGATTTATGCAAGGCTGCATTCAAGGCATGAATATGAGGGTACCGGTATAGGCCTTGCGCTCTGCCAGAAAATTGTTGCAAAACATAATGGTACCATATGGGCTGAAGGGTTCCCGGGGGAGGGGCCAACCTTTCACATCAGGATGCCGGTAAGACAGGTTTAGAGCTCAGGGGTGAAAGTAAAAGTTGAGAGTTCGGCTATCTATTCTTTTCAGCAGGATCTTTTGACCTGGCTTCAAAAGCCTGGTAGAGATTATTTTGGAAATGCATTTCAGTTATAACACTTTGATTGGTCCAGTCCAGCTTCAATATTTGCTCCAGCTGCTCTTTCATTTTCGTAAAATTGTTTTGCTTCAGCAGGCAAAGTGTGGCGCCATAGCCATAGCTGTATAATATATTGAAATAATAATCTGTGCCGGTATATATTATAATCGGCAGTTTGTCAAACAACTTGTACTCCCTGATTTTTTTGAGGCAGCTGAGTCCATCACCCGGCATATAAAGGTCCAGGAAAAGTAGATCGGGAACACATTGAAATAGCATCGGCACCAGATGACTGCCGTTGTAAAAGTGGGTCACCTGTATGTCGCGGTTGATTTCGTGTATGGTGTTTTCAAAAAACTCATGTTCATCGGCATCATCATCCACAAACCAAATATTTGAGAAGGGGAGGTTCATGATTTCATATTAAGAGTAGCAAGTTGTGAAGAGGTAATTTAGTTATTAGTGCAATTTCAAATGCTGTCTAAAATCATGTCCCATTTTTTTTTAACAGGCTAAGCAAGCCCTGCTGGTGATAAGAGATGAGGTGAATAGTGAATGGTGGTCTTACGTTTGAATGAGTGATGAGTGATGAGTAATGAGTAGGGGGAATAGTTCTCTTGCGAACACTTTCATATTGTGATACTGAAGATCAATTTATGTGCCCCGGGTTATTTCGCCCTTACAGGGCTGTTTCATTCTACTGGTCATGATCGCGCAGGGCTTCACCCTGCGCTCTGCATATAACGTCCTTTCAGGACTTTCTCTTGTGAACGAATGTGCTATGGGTGTGAATAGTGAATAATGAATGGCTGTCTCACGTTTGAATGAGTGATGAGTAATGAGTAATGAGTAGGGGAAATAGTTCTCTTGCGAACACTTTCATAATATGATACTGAAGATCAATTATGTGCCCCGGGTTATTTCGCCCTTACAGGGCTGTTTCATTCTACTGGTCATGATCGCGCAGGGCTTCACCCTGCGCTCTGCATATAACGTCCTTTCAGGACTTTCTCT
>JBLNAY010000333.1:0-2905 GCA_050259715.1 Candidatus Dadabacteria bacterium | reverse complement strand
GAATACCACTACAAACCAGCAACTTGATTTTATTGACCGCGAGATAAAACAAGTAAGCCGCCAATTGGATAGCATTAATGATCTATATGTTGCCTTTAGAAAAACTAATAATCTGATTGATCCTTCGACGCAATCAAAAGCATATCTAACGAGGATAGAAGAGAGCGATAGTAAGTTGAATGAACAGAAAGTCCTTACTCAGAATGCCTTAATTGTAGATAATTATCTCAGGCAGAAAGATGCTACTATTATACCTTCCTCTTTAGGGTTAGAAGATCCTATATTAAAAACCTTGATAGAAGATTATAATAAGGCTCAAATTGAAAGAAAAGCCTTACTTGAAAATGCGCCCCCCGGGAATATAATCATTCAACAAAAGAACGAGGAGATAGAGGTGCTGAAAAGTAAAATTGCTGAGAGCGTAAGAAACGTTAGGCAGTCTTTCAATAATGTAATTGGAGAACTCCATTCAAACACCGGCCAGGCACTTTCAAAGATTAATATGTTACCAGGTAAAGAACGGGGGTTGTTAGATATTCAAAGAGATCTGGAAAGTAAAGCACTTATTTATAATTCTCTACTGACAAAAAGAGAAGAAGCAGCTATTGCGCTCGCTTCAACCATTTCTAATACTAAAATACTACAGGATGCAATGGCTATAGCTGTTCCTGTAAAACCAAACAGGAATGCTGTTCGCCTTCTGGCTATTATAATTGGCATACTGGTACCTGTGATCACTATTATTATTATTGAATTGCTTAATGACAAGATCACCTCCCGGAATGATATTGAAAGGCTTACAGATGCCACAATCCTTGGAGAAGTAGGTCACTCTTTTGATAATGAAAATTTAGTTGTAACACACTCAAACAGGAAAGTGATTGCTGAGCAGTTCAGGATTCTTCGTTCCAATTTGCAATATGTACTGAGAAATATTAAGAAGCCAGTCATATTAGTCACGTCTTCATTTAGTGGAGAGGGTAAATCTTTTGTGAGTACAAATGTTGGTGCTGTAATGGCATTGACAAACAAGAAAACTATTATTCTTGAATTTGACATCCGGAAGCCGAAGGTACTGTCTCACTTAGGGTTACCAAAGAGACCTGGTTTATCAAACTATTTACTAGGTAAGGTCAACGTTGAAGATTTGCCAATGCCGGTGCCTGGCTATGACCACTTATTTGTATTGCCATGCGGTCCTTTACCCCCGAATCCGGCAGAAATACTACTTGATCCGAAGCTTAATGATCTGTTTACATTTCTCAAAGAGAATTTTGATGTTATCGTGATGGATACGGCGCCAGTTGGGATGGTGAGTGATGCAATGACATTGAGCCGGTTTGCTGATTGCACGTTGTATATTGTTAGGCAGGGACATACCTATAAAAAGCAAATTGGATTGATAGACGAATATTACCGGGAAGGAAGATTACCTAAATTGTCATTAGTTATTAATGATGTTAAGGTTCGGGCAGGATACGGCTATTATGGTTCTGGCCGGTATGGTTACGGGAATGGCTATGGTTACGGGTATGGTTCAGGATACTTTGAAGATGAAAAGAGTTCTAAAGCAAAAAATGGGTGGTTCACCTGGTTAGGGAAAAAGAATGGTGAAGTTACCAGGAAGAATAAAACAAGAGTTTAATGAATGTACTTGTTACCGGTGGTGCCGGCTTTATAGGTTCAAACCTTGTTGCGGAATTAATTGCCTCCCCAACAATTACAAAGGTTAGGGTACTTGATAATTTGTGTACAGGATCAATAAAAAATATCGAAGAATATTTTTCTGTTGAGAGATTCGAATTTATTGAAGGAGACATACGTGATTTTGAAACATGTTTAAAATCCTGTGAAGACATTGACATTATTTCCCACCAGGCAGCACTAGGCTCTGTTCCCCGGTCAATTAATGATCCTTTGACTACCAATGAAGTTAATATAACAGGGACCCTGAACATGTTCTCTGCCGCAAAAGATCAAAAAGTACAACGGGTCGTCTATGCAGCCAGTTCCTCAACATATGGCGATCATCCAAGCTTACCAAAAAAGGAACCAAATATTGGAAATCCTCTCTCTCCGTATGCAGTTACAAAATATGTGAATGAACTGTATGCCAGGGTGTATGCAAATGTTTATGGATTAGAATTGATCGGTTTGAGATACTTTAATGTGTTTGGGCCAAAGCAAAACCCTCAGGGACCTTATGCAGCTGTAATTCCTTTGTTTATTAAAGCGGTTCTCGATAATGAGCCTCCTTTAATCAATGGAGATGGTGCTCATTCACGGGACTTTACCTATGTTGGAAACGCTGTCAGAGCTAATATGCTGGCGATGTTCAGTAAAAATTTAAAGGCAATAAATGAAGTGTATAACGTTGCCTGTGGCGAACAAACAACATTGAATGAGCTATTTGATTATATAAAAGAAATAGGGGGAAGTGACTTAGCTCCTAAATATGGTCCGGAAAGAAAAGGAGATGTAAAGCATAGCCTTGCAGACATTTCCAAAATAGAAAAGCTGCTTGGTTACACCTGTTCAACAACACTTAAAGAAGGACTGAAAACAACATTCGAATGGTATAGAAAACAGTACCATTTTGCATATTCATGATGAGTAATTACATAAAAACAATTATAATTACCGGCGGTGCCGGGTTTATTGGTTCCCATGTTATACAGTTATTTGTTTTAAAGTATCCTGATTACAGAATCATAAACCTGGATGCACTTACTTATGCAGGGAACCTCGAGAATTTAGAAGATGTACAGGGTGCTCCCAATTACATTTTTGAAAAAGTTAATATCCTCGATACTGGGGAATTAGAAAGAGTATTTTCCTCTTATAATCCTGAAGGAGTTATCCATCTTGCAGCTGAATCACATGTAGATAGATCTATTGTATCACC
>JBLNAY010000332.1:0-3397 GCA_050259715.1 Candidatus Dadabacteria bacterium | reverse complement strand
CTTCAGTCTTTCTCAATTATGATAATGCACTTCACGTGGCTGGCCACCTAAGTATTCAGACGGCTGCAGGTGTGAGATACTGCAGGCGCTGTATTGATGACAATATCTTTTATTGTGTATTGGTGTCATCGAATCTTCGATTTCTGCTTGCACTTTTCAAATTAAAGAAGTTCCTAAGCTAAGCGCAGAATAAGGCGCTGAAACTTTCCTTATTCCTTAAAAAATTCATAGCGAGAACCTCCAAAATCTTGAAGAATGTATCAGCGCCTTATTGCGCCACCAGCTTTCTTGTGAAGACTTTAGTTGGAGAGGTGCAATACAGCGCCTGCAGTATTTGGCATTAGCACGTGTGTCATTAAAAGAATAGTTGAATGTAGAATTGGAGAACTGCTAAAAAGAGAAAGACAAAAATAAAGACGGAAATACATATGAAGACTGTCTCCTGTGCGCTGGCCTGCACGTCCGGCGGAGTCACGAAATATTCGGGATGCTTGATCTTTTTGTAACTTTTCCCATCAAGGGGAAAAGTTAGGAGACAAAAATCTTCGCACAATAAACAGAACTTTACTTTACAGGATTTGCAGATTTGCTATCAAGAAGTCGTCTAACATTTTCCCTCACTCATCACTACTAAAAAACTGATTCATCGAATAGTATTACCACACACATAATGCAGGTTGCTTCCAATGAAAGAAGGCTGTAGCACCTAGGTTCCCCCTTTAGGGGGGCAGGGGGTGACTTCCATAGGGGGACAGGGACGGCTCAAACTTTAACGAAAACCCTGATATTTCAGGCGTTTTCCTGCCTTTGGGCTCATTTGATTATCAGGTGAATTACCCTATTTTTGCCAACCCCCGCCCGGTATGCTGATCCGGCGGACCAATAACAATCAAAACAGACACCATCTTTTATGTCAGTTATTCAGAACATCAGGGATAAATATGCTCGTTGGGCCGTTGTTGCCATTGCCATATCCCTTCTCGGTTTTATTCTTATGGATGCTTTTGCTGGTAGAACAGGCCTGTTCTCCGGCGACCGGTCAACTACCATTGGCAAGGTTAATGGTAAAACCATCGACCAGCGTGAATTTGCCATAAAGATGTCCGATTACGAAAAAAGAATGCAGGGACAGGGAGAAATGGGTACCCAACAAGCTTTACAGGATGTATGGAACATGGAAGTGGGGCAGCGCCTGATGCAGGACCAATATGATGAACTGGGATTGACCGTAAGCGACAAAGAATTGAAAGACATCCTTTATGGTGCTAACGCTCCGCAGGATATTAAACAAAGATTCACTGATCCACAGACAGGTGTGTTCAATGCGGTTCAGGCACAGCAAGCCATCAACCAGGTATCTAAAAGCGGTAGCGCGGAAGACAAAAAGCAATTGTCAGATTATATCAATGCTTTGGAAAACCAAAGGTTAGCCGAAAAGTACAATGCTCTTTTACTCAACTCTGTTTACGTTCCTAAGTGGTTTTTGGAAAAGAAAAATGTTGATAATGCCCTGATGGCAAAATTCAACTACGTTTCTGTTCCGTATACTTCTGTATCAGACAGCCAGTCAAAGGTTACTGATGCCGACATCCAGAAATACCTTGACGATCACAAAAAAGATTTCGAGCAAAAAGATGAAACCCGCTCTGTGAACTATGTAGCCTTCAGTGCAGCTCCGAGCGCCGCCGATAGTGCCGCTACAAGAAACAGCATGGCTACATGGAAGCAACAACTGGATACTGCAAAGGATTACGATGGCCTTATTCGCAGCACCGGCAGCCAGATGCCTTTTTATAATAGCTTCATCAGCAAAAAGAATATTCAGAATCCCAATAAGGACTCTATCTTAAGCGCTCCTGTCGGGGTAGTTTATGGTCCGTATATAGACAATGGTTATTACGAGATCTCTAAAATTGTAGAAGTAAGAAACATTCCTGACACAGTGAAGGTTCGCCACATCCTGATCGCTACGCAGCAGCCAAACCAGCAAACCGGCCAGATGGTGCAGGTAAGAGACGATGCTTCCGCCAAGCACCTCATCGACAGCGTACAGACCTTATTAAACCAGGGACAAAATTTCGACAGCCTGGTAGTAAAATTCTCAGAAGATCCGGGAAGCAAGGATAAAGGTGGTGTGTATGATAACGTTTACACCGGCCAGATGGTTGCTCCTTTCAATGATTTCATATTCACTCATGGTGTGGGAGAAAAGGGTGTAGTGAAGACGGATTTTGGATATCACCTGATCGAGATTCTTTCACAGAAAGGTTCCTCCCCCGGCTATAAGATTGTTTACCTCTCTAAACCTATCATTGCGAGCCAGGAAACTGACGACCAGGCCAACAACAATGCTAACATGTTTGCCGGTAACAGCAAGGATGCGAAGAGTTTCAATGAAAATTTCGAAAAGAACTGGAAAAACAAAGGATACAATAAACTGGTGGCCAATGATATTAAACCACTTGATTTTTCACTCGTTGGTATGCAGGGTAGCTCCAGGGCTTTGATTAAAAAGATCTTTGAAGCCAAGAAGGGCGATATCGTCGGACCTGAAAGAATGGGTGACAATTACGTGGTGGCTGTAGTAACCGAGGTTGACAAGGCAGGCCTGCCTTCACCTTCAAAGGTTAGAGGTATGATCGAGCCCGTGTTAAGGAACAAGAAGAAGGCAGAAATTATTAAAAAGAATATGACAGGCGCATCTGACCTCAACTCGCTGGCTGCTAAAGTTGGACAGCCGGTACAGAATGTGGACAGTGTTAGCTTCAATGGCGGCAATAAGCTGGCATTTGAAAGCAAAGTGGTTGGCGCAGCATTTAATCCTGCCAATAAGGGCAAGGTTTCTCCCCCGATAGACGGACAGGCAGGTGTTTATGTGATCAACGTTGAAAACGTGTACACCACTGCGGTTCCATCTGCAAGCGTTGAAGACCAGAGAAGGATGTATGAGCAACAAGCCAAACAATCTTACCGTTCACCGGTTGAAGTGCTGGAAAAAACAGCCGACATCAAAGACTACAGGGCTAAATTCTATTAATATAATTCCCATTGAAATCTAAGGACCACTGCATAGGTGGTCTTTTTTATTTGCAACAGGTTTATTTAGAAATGCCGCCGCTGGTGATGTAACAAATACAGCGGACGCGTAGTCCCCCTGATTTCATATCTACCCGAGGTACAACACCAAGGCATGAGAAGGGATAGATATTTGGTACTTATTTGAAGGCGGGAAAAGGGCTACAACCCGCTTCAGGACTCCGTTACAGGTATTTAATTTGGGGAATTATTGAAACTCTGTTCATCTCTTATAATGGCACGACATTTTCACCTTTACATGTATAAAGCCACTTATGTTTCTCCGCTTCACCTTACTCTCTGTATTATTTGCAGCCTGCAC
>JBLNAY010000331.1:0-4613 GCA_050259715.1 Candidatus Dadabacteria bacterium | reverse complement strand
TTTTATAATTCAAAAATTCCTTTATTCATGAGCATTGCTGTTAAAGTTTTGCTGTTTGAATTGATTTTTTTGATTCTTTACATGAAAATGACGAGAGACTAACGATAGTCAGTTATTTGGTTGATCAAGTGTAGCATTTGTCCTGATAATTATCATAATCATAACTGTCATCGTCATCTTGAGTTAAGCGTGTGTGACGGACCTTTGCAACGCATTTCAATCAGGTTTACATTATGACTAAGAATATATTTATAGCTTCAGCAGAACCCTATAGTGGAAAATCAATAGTAGCGTTGGCGCTGGTGAATATGCTGTTGGGTAAAGCCCAGAAAGTGGCTTATTTTAAACCCATTATCAACCCCGACCCAAAAGAAAAGAAGGATGTACATATTGATACCATCCTGTCTTATTTCAACCTGCCCCTTTCTTACGAAGATACATATGCCTATACCCGTGAGCAGGCGATGCACTTGTTGGAAATGAATAATCATGGGGAAATGATTGATACGGTGATCCACAAGGTGAAGAAACTGGAAGAGGCACACGACTTTGTGATTGTGGATGGTAGTGACTTTGTAGGTGATGGTACGGCTTTCGAATTTGACACCAACATCAGTATTGCCAAGAACCTGGGTTCCCCGGCTATCATCGTGGTATCAGGAGAAGGGAAAACCACCGCACAGGTAATTAACTCCGCAGTTACTGTTTGGCGCAACTTCGAATTGCGTGAAGTACAGGTGCTTGGAATTATTGTTAATAAAGTGGATCCGTTAGAAATTGATGCCGTTCGTGAGTTCCTCCCCGAGCAGGTGAACAGTGAGGTGATGGTTTCAGTTATACCTGAAGATAAAGGGCTACTTGCTCCTACCATGAAAGAAATACTTGATCAACTGGGTGCAAAGATTGTGTGGGGAGAAGACCAGTTGTCCAACCAGGTCGAAAACTTTGTTACAGGTGCCATGCAGGTACCCCAGTTTCTCAATCACATAAAAGACAATGTTCTGATAGTCACCCCTGCTGACAGGGGTGACATTGTCATCAGCGCCATGCAGGCCAACCTTTCTGCCAATTATCCTAAAGTGGCAGGCATTGTGCTCACAGGTGGCGGCAAACTGGATAAGCCTATTCAAAGATTAATTGAGGGCTTACAGACTGTAGTTCCAATAGTAGCTGTTAAGACCGGAACCTTTGAAACAACGGCATCCGTTAGCTCTATTCGTTCACGGATCACTCCTGATAATACCAAGAAAATTCAACTGGCAATTGACACTTTTGATAAGTATGTTGATATCAGGATACTCGATGAAAAGCTGGTAACGTTTAAACCGGAAGGTTTAACACCTCATATGTTCCAGTACCAAATTACAAAGAGAGCAAAGAGCCAGCATAAACATATTGTTTTACCCGAAGGAAATGATGACCGTATTTTGAAAGCAGCAGCACGTCTTCTCAACCAGGACATTGTTGAACTCACTATCCTGGGTGATAAAGCACAAATTGCTGCAGCTATCAAACGGTTGGGATTAAACATAGATCCAACCAGGGTACATATTGTCAACCCTATTGAATCAGAGAGTTACCTGGATTATGTAGAAACACTGCATGAATTGCGTAAGAATAAGAACGTTAGTTATGAGATGGCGCGTGACCTGATGACCGATCCTTCCTATTTCGGAACGATGATGGTGTATAAAGGTCATGCTGATGGAATGGTATCAGGTGCTGTGCATACCACGCAACATACTATCCGCCCGGCCTTACAATTTGTGAAAACCAAACCGGGTACCTCCATCGTTTCTTCTGTATTCTTTATGTGTTTGCCAGACCGTGTAGCTGTCTTTGGCGACTGTGCGGTGAATCCAAATCCGACTGCAGAACAACTGGCGGAAATAGCCATTTCATCTGCCGAGAGTAGCCTTGCATTTGGTATTGAACCACGTATCGCTATGCTGTCTTATTCTTCTGGTTCTTCCGGTGAAGGAGCCGATGTAGATAAAGTGCGCCAGGCTACGGAGATTGTGAAAACAAAACGTCCTGACCTGAAAGTAGAAGGCCCGATTCAATATGATGCAGCTGTTGACCCGGTTGTTGGTAAACAAAAGATGCCTGATTCAGAAGTGGCAGGAAAAGCAAGTGTGTTGATCTTCCCTGACCTGAATACGGGTAATAATACCTATAAAGCCGTTCAAAGGGAAACAGGTGCTCTTGCCATTGGCCCAATGTTACAGGGCTTAAATAAGCCTGTAAATGACCTCAGCCGCGGATGTACAGTGGATGATATCTTTAATACGGTTATCATCACAGCTATCCAGGGACAGCAGGATTCAGCAGCTAAGAAAGCCGCTGAAGCGAAAAATGTATTAGAGTCTGTTCATTAAAAAATAACTTTAAGAGCAGTCACTCATTCCGGCGATAAACATCGTGGATTAATAACTCATTACTGATCATTCATTACTCATTATATGAACATATTTGTAGTTAACTCCGGTAGTAGTTCCATTAAATACCAGCTGTTTCAAATGCCATATGAACAGCCGATATGTACCGGGTTAGTAGAACGAATAGGATTGGATAATTCCATCATTACCCATAAAGTTTTTAAAGGCAGCGACGAAAAAATCATTAAGCGTACCCTTGATCTGCCGGATCATGAAGCGGGTCTTCATGAAGTGGCGCAACTACTTACGGATCCTGAAATTGGAGTAATTCACAACCCGGAAGATATTGAAGCCGTTGGCCATCGCCTGGTACATGGAGGTGAATCGTTTGCATCTACAACCGTGATCACGAGAGAGGTGAAAGAAGAAGTGAAGAAACTGTTCGCATTGGCACCTTTACACAACCCTGCCAACTACCTTGGAATAGAGGTAGCCGAGAAGATATTTACAAGAGCGGTGCAGGTGGGAGTATTTGATACAGCTTTCCACCAGACAATGCCACCTAAGGCTTTCCGTTATGCAATACCTCAATCGTTCTATACTGAGTTGGGAATAAGAGCATACGGATTTCATGGCACCAGTCACAAATACGTTACACAGAAAACTATGGAGTACCTGGAAAACCGGAATGCCAAAATCATTACTGTGCACCTTGGTAATGGATGTAGTATGACAGCTGTGGATGCAGGTAAATCTGTAGACACCAGCATGGGCTTTGGTCCTTTGAATGGTTTAATGATGGGAACCCGTTCCGGTGATATCGATCCGTCTATCATCTTCCACATGGTGAACCAGTTGGGCTATAGCCTCGACCAGGTAATCACCCTCTTAAATAAAAACAGCGGCATGCAGGGCCTTACTGGCTTCAGCGATATGCGCGACATTACCAAATCAATTGCGAACGGAAATGAAGAAGCAGAACTGGCTTACGAGATGTATGCTTACCGGATCAAGAAATATATCGGTTCCTATGCTGCAGCTCTGAATGGGCTGGATGCAATAGTATTTACTGCCGGTGTGGGAGAAAATGATGTGAATGTACGCCGCATGGTTTGTACAAATATGGAGTTCCTTGGCATCACTCTCGATGAAGAAAGAAATAAAATCCGTTCATCCGGCATAAGGGAAATAAACAAGGAGAATTCACCAGTGAAAGTACTGGTAGTTCCTACCAACGAAGAGCTGGAGATTGTGAAGCAATGTTATGAGTTGCTGCAACCTCAGGCAAGTGTTGGTGGTGATGCCGGTGTGAACCAGTTTGCTTAAGCACCGAAAGGTAATTCCTGTTCTGTTAATTTCTCAATACAAACCGCCGTTACTTTATATTCAGGTGTTTGCACGTAATTATCTTTTACATTACTTGTCACGTGGTTGATGGATACTTTTACACTGTTGAATGTTGCAAACACCTCTCCTTCTCTCACGGAACTTTCAATATGTACGGGAATGAATGCCTGTCCATATTTACTTCGGATCTTTACCTGTTCACCTTCTTTTAATTGCAGCCTGTTTGCATCTGTTGGATGCACATGAAGGTTGTCGGAAGGCCGGATCTTTTGATTGGGAGTACGGTAGGTCATCGTACCGGCATTAAAATGATAAAGCTCACGGCCTGTTACCAGTAATAATGGAAATTCCCAAGATACGATTTCAGGAGTAGGCTTGAAGTCTAACATTGAAAGCCTGGCTCTTTCGCCAATAGGGAAACTTTCACTATGCAAAACTTCTGTTCCCGGGTGATCGGTTCCAGGGCAGGGCCATTGGATTCCTCTACTCTGTAACCTCTCGTTAGTGATACCATAAACAGCCTTCCAAACCATTCTCACTTCATCCCATATTTCAGCCGGTGATGAATAGCTAAACTGTTCTTGTTTTCCCATCACGGCTGCCAGTTGACATACAACTTCCCAATCAGCTTTAACCTCTTTTGGAGCATCCACTGCTTTCCTTATTTTCTGAACCCTTCTTTCACCGTTCATGAAGGTGCCTTCCTTTTCGAAGGAAGTAGCAACAGGAAGGAACACATCTGCAAATTCGCTGGCAGATTCATTTAAGAAAAGATCCTGGACAATCAGCAGGTCTATCTTGCTGAATGCTGATCTTGACTCGTTGGTATTTGGTAGGGAGAAGAATAGATCATATCCCACCAACCACATAGCCTTGAGTTCACCTTTA
>JBLNAY010000330.1:0-9595 GCA_050259715.1 Candidatus Dadabacteria bacterium | reverse complement strand
GCCTGTCCATAGCTGTAATTAAGATTACCCCAAAGCAACATTCCGTAATCGGATAACTCTATCTCTTCCGAGTTGTCTGCAAAATGTTCCAATATAGCATACGTGCCCGGCGACTTTAATTGCAGGCTATCATAATAACCTTTCCAGATAGCCACCCGGCTCGCATCATATGCACCCATTGCAGCTACGTTACAATTATTTCCACTATTATCGCAGGTTTGAGTCTGTGTAAATCCCTTTGACAAATCGAACCGGAAACCGTCTATCTTATATTGCTGCGTCCAATGCTCCATCACCCGGCTGACGAAATACTTTGTATCCAGGCTCTCATGATTTATGTCGTTAAAAACATTAAAAGCATGTTTGGCAACAGGGTTGAACCATGGGTTGTTGGTTGCAGGCCTGTTGTTAACAGCATCCCAGTACAATTGCGCCATAGGCGATGAACCGGTGGAATGATTAAGTGCAATGTCCATGATCACCGCAATTCCCCTGTTGTGGCAACTATCTATAAATGCTTTTAAAGCGTTTTTGGTTCCGTAATATTTATCCGGTGCAAAATAGAAGTCCGGATTGTAGCCCCAGCTTTCATTTCCCTCAAACTCGTTGAAAGGCATTACTTCAATAGCATTTATGCCCAGGTTTTTCAGGTAGTTGAGGCTATCTCTTATTGTAGTCCAATCATGTTTTGCAACAAAGTCCCTTACCAGCATCTCGTAAATTACCAATCCTCTTTTGTCCGGTCGGCTATAGGTTGATGAACCCCAGGTATAAGCAGGTTGCCTGGTCTGCAACACACTTACAATTCCTGACTGGCCGGCAGGATAAGCCTTAAGATTCGGGTAAACAGTGGAAGGAATGTATTGATCGTTATTTGGATCAAGAATTTTTTCTGTATAAGGATCGGCAATTTTAATGCTGTTATCTACCAGGTATTGATAGGCATACTCTATACCCGGAGTAAGTGGATGCAAACGCAGCCAAAAAAACTTTCCATCAGGGGTTTTGTTCATGATGGTACCAGTGGTCTGATTCCAGTTATTGAAATCCCCTATCACACTTACACTGTTTTTCCCGGGTGCTCTTAGAACAAGAGTAACAGAAGTGTCTCCGGGCTCATAATTGATTCCATCTCTTACTCCCGCAGGAAGGTTCGCAATGGGGGTTCCTCCTGAAACAAAGATGTTCAGCGTATCATACTTAACCGTTGTACCGTCATTTGCTTCAGCAACAATCTGCTGGTTACCTGTTGCTAATACTGTTGATGTTGCAGTTAGTATCAGAACGTTTGAAGCTGTTGCGAATGGAGTAGTACTGTTATGATATAGTTTAATGGTTGATGGTTTATTGGTTTTAGCTGTAACAGTAAATGTGCTTCCTATACTCCAGGTCTGTGGTTCCGGTGTACGTATAAGTGTTGGTTGTGAGGGTGGTTGGTCAATCCTAACAGCAAGGGCTGAAGTATATACTGGTATATACATGTCGGCATCTGCAACATTTGCCTGTTTTTTACTACCACTTCCATTCCGGAAGAGAATAGCAACCTGTTGAATCGTTTCTGTCACATCCGTAATTCCAAAATAGGTTCTCAGGCTGCCTGTTATAGTAAACTGCCACTTATTATTTCCAATATAAATTGCATTATAGGCAGGATCTGTCCCGGGCCACGTTGTTTTTACATATTTCCAGCCTCCACCCTTATTTGTAAGAACCCCGATATGAACATAAACGTCTGTGGTGGGTGTATAATTCAATAGTCCTTTATTACCATAATTCGCATCCATTGTTATTACCAAAGTCTGTGAGGGATCATTCTCCACAGGGAATGGAGGCGTCCATGTCAGTAACTGGGCGGGAGAATAGACAGATAATAGAATGGGAAGACAAAACAGCAGCAATCTCTTCATAGCGAACAATTCTGGCACTAAGATAATAATATGTACTTAAAACACATTAAATCATTCAATTTTCCTTCGGCCTATTTTTACACCTGTATGGCGGACAACACAAAAGTGCTTCAGCACAATACAGAAACACTGCTTAATAAGCACAAAGAAAAAGGGATTAGTTCTGCAGATATAGACAACCTCAGAGAAGTCCTTCGTTTTCATGAATACCGCTATTATGTTCTGAATGATCCTTTGATTAGTGACTTTGAATATGATTCTCTATATAAAGAACTGGAAAAGCTTGAAAATGAGTACCCGGACCTGGTAGTTTCTGATTCGCCTACACAACGGGTGGCGAAGGGGCTTACTAAGGAATTTCCAACAGTGCAGCACCTGGTACCGATGTTGTCTTTGGATAACTCTTATAATAGTGAAGACCTGGTAGACTTTGACAGGAGGGCAAGGGAAATTACAGGCTTAAAAGAATTGGAATATTGCATAGAGCCAAAGTTTGACGGCGCAAGTATCTCGCTTATTTACGAAAATGACCAATTCATTCGCGGAGCTACACGAGGTGACGGGGCGGCCGGCGATGATATTACCCCTAATATTAAACAAATCCGCACCATTCCATTATCAGCAAAGTTTTCCTCTTATGGCTTAGAAACCATTGAGATACGTGGAGAAGTGTTGATCAATAAAAACAACTTCAAAAAGTTCAATGATCAACTGGCACTACAAGGGTTAGCTCCTTTAGCTAATCCCCGGAATGCTGCCGCAGGCACACTAAGGATCAAAGATCCCCTTGAAGTCAGCCGTCGAAAACTGGAAGCCTTTGTTTACCATATAAGCTATTATACTGTAAAACGTGGAGCTGCTGACCTAAAGACTCATTCGGAAACCCTGGACCTTTTATGGGAACTTGGCTTTCGCAGCCCTAAAAAGGAGAAAAAAGTTGTAAATGGCATCCAGGCAGTTATAGATTATTGCGAGGAGTTTGAAAAGAAAAGAGATGACCTGCCGTACGAAATAGATGGAATGGTTATCAAGGTAAATGATTTTGAACTCCAGGATCGGCTCGGAATGACTTCCCACCACCCGCGCTGGGCTATGGCATTTAAGTTCAAAGCAAGACAGGCTACCACCCGTTTATTAAGAATTGAATACCAGGTGGGCCGCACCGGTAACATTGGACCCGTAGCCAAAGTGGAACCTGTCCACATCGGTGGGGTAACCGTTTCTTCCGTTTCTCTTTTTAATGAAGATGTTATTAAAGAAAAGGACATCCGCATTGGAGATGCTGTGCTGGTTGAAAGGGCAGGTGATGTAATCCCTTATATAGTAAAACCTTTAATTGAACTCAGGAAAGGTGACGAACAACCGATAAAGTTTCCAACTCACTGCCCCTCCTGTGGAGATAAACTGTATCGCACTCCTGAAGAAGCGGCGTGGCGTTGTGTGAACATCAATTGCCCGGCCCAGGTGCTGGAACGACTGATGCACTTTGCAAGTAAGGATGCCATGGACATCAGGGGCCTCGGTGCTGCCCTGATTGAAAAGTTCTATTCATTAGGCTTACTCACCTCCATTCCCCAGGTATACCAACTCGATTATTCAGCTATAGGCCAGTTGGAAGGTTTTGGAAAGAAATCTATCGACAACCTCAAAACTGCTATAGAAAATTCTAAAAAGCAACCGCTGCACAGGTTAATTTTTGCATTAGGCATCAGGTATGTGGGCGAAACAATGGCTAAGACCTTAGCCCATTCAGTTAATCACCTGTTGGAGCTCGGCAATTTTACAGAGTCGGACTTACTAAAGTTGGAAGATGTAGGACCAAAAGTGGCCGCCAGTGTTGTCCAGTTTTTCAGTAACAGGGACAACATAGATATGATCAATCAGCTCGAACAATTAGGTGTCCAGCTAAAAAATGAAAACAAGGATCACCACACAGATGGCAATCTTCAAAACAATACGTTCTTATTCACCGGTACCCTCACCAAATTGAAAAGAACTGAAGCTGAAGAATTAGTGGAACAAAATGGAGGATCTATCCTTAGTGGTGTAAGCAGTAAACTGAATTACCTGGTAGTTGGGGAAGATGCGGGCAGTAAGTTGGAAAAAGCTAAGAAGATCAGTAGCATTAAGATCATTTCGGAAGATGAGTTCTTAAAAATGGTCGCTAAGTAATTCAATTCCTTCAATGTGGGCTTTCTAGTGACTTTCTATAAGGTTTGTAAGGGGTTTGTATGAGGTTTGTAAGGGGTTTGAACGGCTTTAGCATGGTATAAAGCCGTTGTAAAGCCGTTCTAACTCCATACAAACCCTTTGCAAACTCCGTGTATACTTCAATGTAACTCTACCGGTAAAGAACAAAGGCAGAATGCAAATCCTTACAACATAATTCCCCTACCTCTTAATTAGTTTATAGAGTTTACTGTATTCCCACCTTGATAAAAACATACCTCATATTTAACCAATCAGGTTAATGAACAGTTCTACAATTAAGTGATTATACTAAGAGTTTTTTACCCAAATAGTTGTGTATTATTGCAGAATATCCTTTAGAAATTAATTATTCATCGCGGCATAGATTTTATGCTTCTCTTTGTATAATGCTACATGGACCGTCTTCTTGTTTCAATAAAAAGTATTGCTTATGATTAAAAGGTTACCCACCGAAATTTGGAAGCAACTTGTATTTGAAGGTAGTGAGGACTTAAGGAATAAATATGCGATATCCTCACTCGGACGCATAGCCAGTTATAAGAATAATATCTTACTGGATGGTAAGTTGCTAAATGGTTCCCTTACAACGGGATACCGCACACTAAATCTACACAGGCCGGGCCATAAAGGAACCCTCTATATTCACCGGGAAATGGCAAAACTTTTCCTGAAAAGACCTTCCTCCAGGCATGAATTTGTTATTCATAAAAATCATAACAAGCTTGATAATACAGTAAGAAACCTTAAATGGGCTACACTGGAGGAAATGATTGATCACCAGCAAAACAGTCCTGCTAAAATTGCGTATAAGAAAAAACAGGCCAACCGCGAGGTGGGCTTAAAGCTCACCGCAAGCCAGGTACGTAAAATAAAAACTCTGCTAAATAATGCCCGCAGGAAACTGACTATTAAACAGTTGGCTGATAAGTACTCTGTAAGCGAAATGACCCTTTACAGGATAAAAAGCGGGGAGAACTGGGGTAGAATTTAAAAACTGGCTAACATCACATTTCACTATCCCTTATTGCATGTGAGTAACTTTAAATTCACTATAAGTGCTACTCTATGTCTTATGAAGATCTCGCCTATATAGAACTGCAGGATTGGAAAAGAAAAATGTCGAAACAGCCTTCGATATTCAACCGTTTATCAAAAAGAGTTCAAACAAAGATCAATAGTTATATCCCCGAAAAGGTACACAAGACAATAACCACAGTTTTGAAGGAAATGATCAGGGCTGTGTTATTTGGAGCAAAGTATACTACTTCTGCTCCTGCAGTAATGAGATCACTTTTGCATACTGAACAGGAAGTTCTTAAGGTAATAGAAAAATATAAAAAGACCGGGGCTGCTGAAGGAGGACTTACCGGTGCAGGCGGTTTCCTGTGGGGCTTTGCGGATTTTCCATTATTAATTGGAATCAAAATAAAAATGCTCTTCGATATTGCCTCCCTGTATGGTTGTGATGTAAAGGATTATAAAGAAAGAGTTTACATACTGCATATTTTCGAGCTTGCCTTCAGCAGTCAGCAACACCGGGTAGATGTATTCCAGAAGATAAAGGATTGGGAAACCATTAAGCATCAACTCCCCGGTGATATTCACTCTTTTGATTGGAGAAGCTTTCAACAGGAATACAGGGATTACATTGACCTCGCCAAAATGGCTCAAATGATCCCGGGAATAGGAGCTGTTGTGGGTCTTATTGCTAATTATAAATTAATCGCTCAACTAGGAAAAACTGCTATGAATGCTTACCGTATGAGGCTTTACCACCCGGGTCACTTACAAAAACTACCATTAATTAAATATTAACTTCCAAAAAAGGAGTTTCTCAAGATGCTAAAATTGTAAGGAGAGGTCCTTGTATGGCGTAAAAATTGGTTATAAGAAAAAGCTCAAAGAAAAGATAGCATGGAACATCCGAATTATGGATTAACTAAAAGCAAACAAGAAGGTTACACTGCAGATACATTCATTAATCCTTTACCCAGGGCCGTACTCAGATCTAACTCTTATATCTTGTTAGACGGTGAATGGAGATTCGAAATCGATACTGAAGATGTTGGTATTAGTGAAAAATGGCAATTGGGACATACCTATCAACATACAGCTGATTGGCCGGGTTCCATTGAAGAACATATGGCCAAAGCAAAGGGAGAGGTACCTGAAACTTACTGGCAGGATAAAGTAGTGGCATGGTATGAAAGAGAATTCCCGATACCTACCATTGCAGATGAAAGGGGTAAGGACCACACAGTTCTTCAACTGACCTTTGGCGCTTGTGGATATGAAACTATGGTATGGTTGAATGGACAACTGCTCGAAACGATTGAAGGTGAACAGGTGCATGTGGGTGAATACACTTCATTTTCCTACGAATTATTTAACCACATGCTGCAACCACAAAACAGGTTAACTGTTCGAATTTCGGACACAATGGATGCCGATATACCTCGTGGAAAGCAAGAATCTCACGTTTATAAACGAGGTGGTATTTGGTACCAGACCTATACAGGAGCTGTGCGCAGTGTATGGCTGGAAAGCGTTGAAAGAAACCGCCTGCGCTCAAGAGTAGATGTTGCAAGTAATGTAGAGGATAATCTTGTACGGTTTGGTATAAGAACAAGGATTCATGACGCAGGAAATTATACCGTACGATTGAGCATTTACAACCGCAAACAGACCAAGCCGGAGCCTATTGCAGAAGACGAGTTCAAACTTTCCCTTCAACCCGGTGAAAAGAATCAAAGGTTAGTGGTTGAGATTCCAGATGCTGTCGTTTGGTCACCCGAAAATCCTCATTTATATATTCTATTGGCCCAACTTATTGATGAACAGGGTTATGTTTCCGAAATTGAAACCTACTTCGGACTGCGTAAAATTGAATCCAGGGGTTCAAAGATTTACCTGAATAATAAACCTATATACCTGGATGGTATTCTTTACCAGCCGGGCACAGCTACTTACGAGGATATTAAGAAGCATATGCATGCGATGAAGGAGTTGGGTTGCAATCTTGTTCGCATTCATATTGCCGGGGTAGACCCGAGAATTTATAACCTTGCCGATAAGATGGGGTTATTACTTTGGGTTGAAGTGCCAAGCCCTCATAGTTCCACTCACCGGAGCCGGCAATTTCACAGGGAAGAGCTCATGCGGATGCTGGCTTTAATTGGCACCCATCCTTCTGTTGTTATCTGGAGCCTTTATAATGAAGATTGGGGAGCACAGGACATTGCTACTAACCCTGAGACCCGGCAATACATCCGGTATATGTACCACTGGATGCATGCTATGGAGCCCCAGTTCCTTGTGGTAGATAATGATGGATGGCAACACGTATCCTTTGAGGGGAAATTAAAGACAGACATTCTTACTGCTCACGTTTATACTCCGGATATTAGTCGTTGGAAACAGGTGCTGCAGAATATGGTAGCAGGTAATCTTGAAGAGGTGGCTGTGCTGCCTTTAGTAATAGGTGACCCTTACTTCTTCAGGAAACAGGTGCCACTGGTAATTAGTGAATGGGGAGGTTTTGGCTTTGCTGATTATGGTGGCCCTAATGATTCAAACGAGAGAACAGAATTAATAAAAGCATTTAAGGCAGAGCTAAGGAAGCTTCCTTTCTCTGGTGATGTTTATACCCAGGCAACTAACATTGAAAATGAGAAAAATGGAATCATTGATCCTAAAACAGGTGAAATACAAGTGCCTCCAGGTATATTGAAATCTTCTGAACCGGGAGGTGAGTAGTTAAGGATTAAACAAAAAAGAAAGGGATCTCAAATGAGATCCCTTTCTTTTAACCATTTTTAGAATTAATCAATTAGTAACGTCCATCTTTTTTATCCATATGACGACCTATCCCATATCCTACACCAGTTCCTAATACTGCACCAACCACACCACCGGCAACCCTGTTTCTCTTATTGATAACAGCACCAGCAACACCACCGGCAACACCGCCAATCACTGCTCCTTTAGCTGCCTTACTCCAACCTCTCTTAGCTCTTGCTGTATTGGATGAGGAAGAACTATAACGGCCACTATTTCCGGAAGAGTAAGAACGGCTTCTGCCGGAACTTCTGTGACTTACACTATGGGTAGTTCTGCTTCTCGCAGGGGTATAACTTACCGAATTACTCCTGTTTGGAGTAGTTGTCATAGCTGCAGCATTCATGTTATTATTGAAAGCATTAGGATTAGCCAACTCATTCTGGGCTTTCCATGCCTGGAATTGAGAAAATCCTGTTGTATCTGTTGTTGCTGAAGGCGTAGGAGTTAATTCCGTTGCTGACTTCGGACCTGGGTTACAAGCCACCATCGTAGCAGCTATTGTAACAACACCAAATATTCTTTTCATAGCTTGAGAATTGTTGAGTATAAATTGTTTCATAAAGACTCATTTTGATGATTAATAATTGTTGTAATAAGAGCTGAAACCATGCCAGAGGCTTCGTTGAGTGTTAAACTATTAGCGTTTAAATAGAGGAGTTAACACATTTTTTTAGATATGCATGTGCCCGATTAATCGTAGGCGTTACTTATTTCTAAGAACTCTTGATACAAATCAAAGAAAAATCCCGGCTTTTGACCGGGATCTGAATTGTTTATCGGTAATTTCCTGCAAACACCTGTCGTAATAACCTCGTGGTTCGGGCAGAAGCGTTATTGCGTACTTCCTGTTCTTTTTCTGCTATTTTACGGAACATAGCTTCACTTACCATACCTGCTGTAAGAGTAGGAAGATCAATATTCACCCTGTTTCCAAACAAGCTTTTAACAGGTGAGATCAGTTTATTCCATTGATCTACTAATTTATACTGCTGTAAAGCATCGGCCATAACCGGGGTGATGGCACGTCGCACATCGGCACCGGCAGTAGCTCTGAGGTAGTCAGTGGCGGCAGTTCCACCCGCTCTTACAAGGCGAATAGCATCAGTAATCCGCATTCCTGTAATTGCATTTACCATTATAGGCACAGATCGCTGTGCAGAAGCTTCTGCAGCAGTACTCAATGTAGTAGTAAACCGGTCTACTTCGCTGGTAAGTCCCAGCTGATCCAGGGTGTTCAAGGCTTTACGAACCGATTCCGGAAATAGAGTGGCCATAATCATTTCTTTGCTGAATGCCCCGGTAAGACTGCTATTAGTTCCCAGTGACAGAAGTTGTCGGATGGCTGCAGTTGCATCCGCTTCATTCAATGTGTAGTTCTTTAGAGTACTGCATGAAAAAGAGGTAGGGATGAGTACGGCAAATAAAATAGGGATAAATAATTTTTTCATAGTTTCTGTTTAATATGTTACGAGATCACCAATGTTCCCTTGTGATGACTTACGATTAATGCAGAAGTTTTGCCATGAATTGTTAAAACTGCTCCTCCTGAACAGCTCCTGTGTTTTAGGATTCTCGTTGAAAAGGAGTAGCTATTATGTGCAGATGACTTTGATTAGAATTATTTTTATACCATTATG
>JBLNAY010000329.1:0-3897 GCA_050259715.1 Candidatus Dadabacteria bacterium | reverse complement strand
TCTCAGAATATCAGAGTCTCCGTTCCAGCTTTACATATTGCATATTGTAAAAGTTATAGCAGATAACCACTTTTCGGATAGTCTCTTAATTAACAAATTAAACGAGAAAAAGATTATCTAATGTTTATGGTGTTTTAGGATATATGAAATAAAAGAGAGTTAAATAACTCCTAATTTTATAGCTACTGTTAGGCGTGTTGTGTACGCATTCATAATTGTTTCTGCTTAGTAATCGTAGTAAAAGATATTATGCAGATTTTATAGAGTATTGTACATTTTTATAATCAGATTCACATATTTTATTCATAATAATTACATCGTTGCAGAATCTGTTCTGTGACGACTATTTACTTATTTAGATTACTGGTGCCAATTTAATAGTGCCAGTTATTTCAGGATAGTGTTTTTACCTGCCTCTGCTTCCTCCGTGTCCGAAGCTGTTGCCTCCGTGTCCGAAGCTGTTGCCTCTGTGTCCGAAGCTATTGTCTCCTTGTTCGAAGCTGTCGTCTCCGTGTCCGAAGCTATCGTCTCCATGTCCGAAGCTACTGCCTCTATCTCCGAAGCTACTGTCTCTGTCTACCACCTGTGTGGTTGTGGTTCCTTGTGTTGTGGTTCCTTGTGTTGTGGTTCTCTTTGTTGTGGTTCCTATGGTTGCGGTCCCTGTGGTTGTGGTTACGGGATTAGATAACTGCAAATTTTGATAGTTGCTACGGACATTGATTGTAACAGACTTTGATACTGAATTGTAATTTAAAGTATCAGTAGGTTTGAAATATACTGTCAACGTGTAAGTGCCTACATTCAGTACGGTTCCATATGTTGGAGTATAGGTAACGGTTCCCGCTAATGGAGCGTAAGTTATTGGATTTGTTACAATTGCATTTAACTGAGTACTGCTCAATGCTGTTCCATAGGTTATGTCAGCAGGGTTGCTCCAGGTGATTATAGGAAAAAGAGGTGCTGCACCAGCAACACTCACCAGCATTAAAAACACCAATATAGGTGTTCCCACATATTTTATGAAAGTGTGTCTTCTTTGTATTTCATCACTTGTCATTTCTTTCATCTCAAACACCCGTAAATTAATTCCAGTTTATAATAAGAATTATTAAAATTAATGTAACTATTCAGCCTGAGTAAAACAACATCAATTGCCATCTTATTGAAATTGAATGGGCAAACTTCTCTAAGTGGTTTTCTTTAATTGTTGGCGATTGATCCCGTTTTATCTTTTTTCACTGGTTGATTCATGCATTTGTCAATTACGTTGGAATCAATATCAATAGACTGGTTTTCATAGGCTGAATAGTTACAAAATAATCTCACATAAAAGTAATATCATATAACATTTTTCTTTCTGTACATATGTAGAAGCTGAATTTTAGATTTTCTAAGGCTAAAGACCATAAGTTCTAGACTTCGTCTATAGATGAGTTAATTTTAGATTCACTTAATCAGGATGTAGTTTTGATGCGCTTTGAATCCAAAAGGAAGTACGTGAATCATTGCCGCAGGGTTTGTGCTTTAGTATATTGCGGAAAGCATATCAAAAGAAAAGATCACTTCCTGCCTTTGTTAATCCACATTTAATAAAAATTCGTTCGTATAGAATTTATATAAAAACAATAAGTGGAATTGCACTTATATTACTTGGTCTATGGATGATTTTTTAAATTTGAGTTTTAAATATCTGTAAAGGTGCATCGCCAGATAACAAAAGACGTATCTAATCAATCCAGAGGGATCAAAGATAAAAATACAGTAAATATATAAGGAATAGAAAAGGCATACTGTTAAGAATGAAGGAGTTTAGCATTTGAGTTCCAGCGAACAATCAATTAAAGATTATTTACCTATTATATCTATGGGAGGATTAATTCTGATAGTGCAGATTCTTGCACTTTTTATGTCCAAGCCCATGGAAGTTAGCGGCATGCAGGCTTTTGAAGACCCAACCCAGGTGTCCAATTCCATATATTACCTTATACTGGTTCTGGGGTTCACCCTGTTTATCCTGATAGCATTAAAGAAAAATATAAAGTGGGCAGTCAGCCTCTCTATTTACCTGGCGATAATAAGCACCATCTATTATGTATTCTTCGCCCTGTTTACACTCCTTCCGCCTCTAAAAGGGTTTGAAGCCATTGCATCAGCTGTGATATCTACAGGAATGACAGTGCTGCTCTATAAATATCCCGAATGGTACATAATTGACATTGTAGGAGTTTGTATTTCGGCCGGGGTCAGTGCCCTGATAGGAATTTCCCTTTCAATTATTCCCACAATAGTACTTCTGCTACTTCTTGCAATCTACGATGCTATCTCGGTATACAAAACAAAGCATATGGTAGCTATGGCTGAGGGAATAATGGATCTTAAACTTCCAATCCTGTTCGTAATTCCAAAACACTTGAACTATTCCTTCTTGCAGGAAAACTTCAAACAGGGAGTAAAGCGCGAAGCTTTCTTCATGGGTCTTGGAGATGCTGTTATGCCTACTCTGCTGGTAGTCTCAGCAAAAGTCTTCATGAATAGCAATGGTGGGATTTCACTACCTGTACTCGGAGCTATCTTAGGCACCCTTGCAGGACATGCAGTACTTTCCATTCTGGTGATGGGAGGAAAACCACAGGCTGGACTCCCCTTTCTGAATTCCGGAGTAATCCTGGGATTCCTCACTGGTGTCCTGTTTTCAGGAGCCTCAATCATGTGAAGTTAGATTTTTTCAATTATTTAATTTTTAGAAAATCTTTATTGATTTTCGAATTCTCGCAAAGATTTTTTTATTTAATAGCTTAATCAATTGATATGTCCAAAAGAATTGCAGTGGTCTTTGATAGCGCCGGAACTCTTCTACATATGTACAGAGTTGCAAAGGAAGCCAGCACAGGGAATATTCTTGAGAACATAGAGAGCACTGCTATTGTCGCTCAAAAAGATGGATGCGGGCTTGTAGTCTTGAATGCCGAAAGTGATATAATCCTGAGCTCAAGAAAAGATATGTCTTTATCTGAGTTTATAAAAGAATATAGCGTTTCAATAGGTATAAGCTGTTCAAAAGGAAAGTTTACTTCGGAAATTGCATGTGAAGTTATAAGGAATACAGACCCCAAGATGAGTGACGTACATGACGTGCTGGAAGTGGTTACAGCCCACTGTCCGAATGTTTTTTACCTTGCGGCAGGCCTGATAGTTGACTCTGAGGCAAGAAGCGTACCGTATGTACTTAGCACAGGCGGGCATGTGTTTAGTACCACATTACAAACAGTCCAGACTCTCCATGCCATGAAAGTGGACACGTATATAGCATCAGGAGATAGTTTATTCGCTCTCATGCAATTGGCTGAGTTACTAAACATTCCCCAGGAAAGAGTCTTTGCTTTTTCGAACACCCTGATGAAAGAAAAAATAGTGCTTGAACTAAAAAGAAAATATGAAAAAGTAGTCATGGTAGGCGATGGAATCAATGACATACTGGCTTTCAGGGCAGCAGACCTGGGGATAATGACAACGCAGCAGGGCGACAAAAGACCCGAAAAACTAAGAGAAGCAGCAGATGTAATAATTGACAACTTAATAAAAGTTGTGGATGTGGTAAAAGCACTGTAATCCATATATATAAAAAAGATATCATATAAAATAAATCAGTATAATACGATGATCAAATAATAGGATGAAACAATATAAACAACGAGATAAGATAAGAAGACGAAATAAAAAAACGAAATAAAATATTGATTAAACAAGCTTTTCAGATGAACTTGACTTTATATTATTTTAAATGTTACTTTAAAAGTTAACAGTGAAAAAATAATGCGATATGTTTATGTAATCTTTACTCTTATGTAGCTGTTGCCCAAATGTGTGAAATTCATTGTTTGTATTACTGTATTATTC
>JBLNAY010000328.1:0-17896 GCA_050259715.1 Candidatus Dadabacteria bacterium | reverse complement strand
ACAACTTAATAAAGTCTTTTACTCTCTTCTGGAAGTTGGGGTGAATATCAGCAACAACACCACCCGGCACCATATAGTTCATGGTCAGACGGGCACCACAGGTTTCTTCCATTATATCGGTAATAGTTTCCCTTTCCCTGAACGCATAAAAGAATGGTGTGAATGCACCGAGGTCCATCGCCATCGCTCCCCACCATAATTCATGTGAGGCTATGCGGGTCAATTCATCCATGATTACCCTGATCGCCTGTGCCCTTGCCGGTATTTCCAGGCCAAGACCTTTTTCAACAGTTAAAGCACATGCATGGTTATTTATATGCGAAGACAGGTAATCCATCCGGCTGGTCACATATATAAACTGCCTGTAGTTGAGGCTTTCACACATTTTTTCTATGGACCTATGAATATAACCGAGGTGCGGTTCAACCTTCTTTATGATCTCTCCGTTTAAAGTGACCACCAGGTGAAGCACACCGTGAGTAGCAGGGTGTTGGGGACCCATATTGATCACCAGTTCACCCACTTCGTCACTATTGGTACCGAGTGCCGTTTTCGTCGTATCCTTTATTATTTGTGTTTCTGTATACATGATTATGAATATTGAACAACCAGTATTTTAGTGATGTTCAAGTGATTTATAGTTTTATCATATTCACCGGGTCTTCGAAATCTTTTCTTAATGGAAAGCCTTCGAAATCATCCGTGAGGATCAGTTTTCTCAGGTCCGGGTGATTCAGAAAGCGAACGCCAAATAATTCAAAAACTTCCCTTTCATGAAACTCTGCCGTCCTCCAGATATCACTTACTGTTTCAATAGAAGGATCATTGCGGTCTAATTTTACTTTAACCACAATGGTGTGCCTGTACGTGGTGGAACTGAAATGATAAACCATTCCAAGATGGGTTTTCCAGTCGACACAGGTGAGGCAAAACAGGTAATCGAGTTTTAATTCAGACGGTTTCAAAGATTCAGCAAAAGACCTCCATTGCTCGTTTTCAACTGAAACACTGAGCCATTCTCCTGTTTCATCAAAGGTGACAGAAGGCAACTGGTTGCTGATGTAGCTTTTTATCTCTTCCTTTGTCATGACTTAAGTTCTCCTCTTATTTGTTCCCTGGTCATACCACTTTTGATTTTCTCCTGCAAAGCAATCAGGGCATGAAGTAAAGCTTCCGGCCTTGGAGGACAGCCCGGGATATAAACATCCACAGGAATCACGTGATCGGCACCTTTTACAACGGAGTAGGTGTTATAGAAAAAAGGACCTCCGCTGATAGCACAGGCCCCCATGGCAATCACATATTTAGGATCAGCCATCTGGTCGTATAATCTCTTCAGAACAGGAGCCATTTTATTCACGATAGTACCTGCAATGATGATCACATCCGCTTGCCTGGGAGTAGCCCTGGCCACTTCAAATCCAAAACGGGAGAAATCATATTTAGCAGAAGCGACACTCATCATTTCAATTCCGCAACAGCTGGTTGCGAATGTCAATGGCCATAATGAGTTAGACCTTGCCCAATTGAGAATGTCATTGTATGTGCTGACTATGATCCCGCCACCTGGGGTAGGATGTATCTCTCCCGGAAACTCTTTCGTGTGTTCTCGTATATCTTCTCTTACATCCATTTCAAGGCTCCTTTTTTATGGGCATATAAAAAGCCCATGAATAAGATTAGAATAAATATTACAATTTCCACCAGTGCCATAAGTCCCACCTTTTTCACTACAACAGCCCATGGATACATGAAAATCAGTTCTACGTCAAAAACCAGGAACAGCAACGCGAACAGGTAATAACCAATATTGAACTGGTGCCAGGGAGAAGTACTCGTTGGAATACCAGATTCATAAGCCTGTCCTTTCTGCGGATTTTTTGATCCTTTAACGAGGATCTTTGAAACGTAAATACCGCCTGCTGAGAAAAGAACAGCTGCAGTAATTAGAACGATTAATGAAAAAGGGCCCATACTATTGAGGAGGTTTTAAATAGGACTTTGTAATCCTGTTTGAAATTTACGACTCCAATGTCTTTTTTATGAATAAAATCTCACAAATCTTCAGCTTCTTTCGATGACTGACAGCAGACCAACGATTAAAAGCTAAAGATTTGTTGAACTTAAGCGTGCAAAGCTTCTTTCTTTGCCAGCAGTTGCTCAGTAGTTTCTGCATGATCCGTATCAGGAACACAGCAGTCTACGGGGCAAACAGAAGCACATTGTGGCTCTTCATGAAATCCCTGGCATTCGGTGCACTTGTCGAAAACCACATAATACGTATCACTGGAAAGTGCTTCAAAGCGTTGATTTGCACCTACTACTGATCCATCTGCCAACACATACGTATCGGCAACGCTAGTTCCATCAGCAATGGCCCAACCAACTCCGCCTTCATAAATCGCATTATTAGGACATTCAGGTTCGCAAGCACCACAATTGATGCATTCTTCTGTTATTTTAATCGCCATAGGTAATAGATTTAATGTATTGTTTTACAGGCCTAAAGGAATTGCCATTTTAGATTTTTGAAGATGACATTTATCATCAATAATTCTATTTTTTATCATGTTTGTCCCGGTCCTCAAGGTCCCTATTAGCTACTGGCTTGTGTTTCAGGGGAAAACAGTAGCCCACATTATAACCAAAATACATGTGCTAAATGGGTGTAAATAGTCTATTTTTCAACCGTTTGCCTTGAAAAAAAGGAGCATTCGGTCATTTTGTAGATAATTTCAAGTGATATAAGCAGGATGAACATCGTAATTCCAATCATAATTCTTGCGGGCGGGGTAGCTGCCTGTTTTATGGGTAAGTTAACACCGTGGGGGTCTTTAACCGGGATCATTATCGCCATGCTGGTATTTTATTCTGTTGGTCTTGCCGGAGTCCTCGGGATGGTTAGTTTCTTTATCCTGGGTACAGCGGCTACTTCCTGGAGGTCAACTTACAAAGAGAAAACCGGAATTTCAAAAATAGGTGAGGGGATGCGGAACATGGGACAAGTATTGGCGAATGGGGGTGCAGCCGGGTTGATAAGCATAATGGCTCTTCTTGCAGGCAGCACATGTTTCTGGGCTGCCCTGGTAGCTGCAACGTTTGCATCAGCTACAGCTGATACCTTGTCTTCTGAACTGGGAACCCTTTATGGCAAACGGTTTTATAATATCCTTTCATTCAAGAAAGACCAAAGAGGCTTAGATGGAGTCATAAGCCTGGAAGGAACTCTAATAGGAATTGGCGGCAGTTGTATAGTTGCCCTTATTCATTGTTTCAGCTGCGGGTGGGATATTTCTTTTATCCTTATAGTGATTGCCGGCACCATTGGTAACCTCGCTGATTCGGTATTGGGTGCTTCACTTGAGAGAAGCCGTTTAATTGGAAACAACGCTGTAAACTTTTTGAATACAGCAATAGCAGCAATAAGTTACTACCTCTTATTCATGGTTTTCCAACAATGACCTTCCGGAGATGATAGCCTGCTTAATAAAGCATCCAAACAATCTTCCTTAGGCTAGGCATAGCTGTTGTATGCCGCCTATGTCCTGCACCTAAAGTTTTTACGCAGCATCCCGGATGCGTGCTATAGGTTCAACATCCTGCAGGCACTGTTCTGCAATCATTATATAGTGACAGAGTTAATTCCATAATGAGTTTCAACGGTATTTACGCTGCGAAATAGGGATGTAAGATGGTATATCATACATGTGTATGCAAGCTATTTAGCAGCGGCATAATTTTTCCATATGATCAATGAAAAAAAGCTATGGATAAAATGACAGATCTAAGAGACTTGTTGAAACACGAAATACAAGATCTCCAATCTGCTGAAGAGCAGATAATTGAATCTATGCCCGGGATGATTGAAAAGGCAAAAAACCCTGAACTCAAAAAAGCGCTTCGTGAACACCTTCGGATAACCGAAGAACAGAAAAGGCGACTCGACCAGGTTCAAAAGATTATGGGTGAAGGAGAACAAGCTGGCAATGAAGAAGAAAACAAAAGTTTATTCAGCCGTTTGTTTGGTGGAGGCACTAAATGCAAGGGTATGGAAGGACTCATAGAAGAAGGACAGAAGGTGATGAAAGAGGATATGAACCAGGAAGTGCTGGATGCAGCCATCATTGCCAGTGCACAGCGCATCGAACATTATGAAATCACCGGCTATGGAACGGCACGGGCGTATGCAAGAGAGTTAAAGATGACCAATGTAGAACGTTTGCTGGAGCAGACTTTAAGGGAAGAATATGAAGCAGACCGGCTGTTAACCAGTATGGCTATAGGTAAGGTTAATATTGAAGCGGAAATGAGTGGAAATCGCGAAACTCCCGCCAGCCGTAGTTCCCGTTCTTCTGCACGTAAGCCGGCTGCATCTTCAAGGAGAAGTGCAACAAGTTCACGGAGTACATCTTCCGGGAAATCCCCATCGAGGACAGGTGCTTCAAAGAGTAGTGCAAAATCTAGCGCAAAATCTTCTGCTAAAAGTTCCGGTGGAAGTAAAACTGCTTCAAAAAAGGCAGCTCCAAAAAGTAGCAGTCGCACTGCTGCAAAGAAAACTTCTATGAAGAGCGGAAGCAAATCCGGTAAATCTGCAGCAAAGCAAAAAACAAGTTCCGGAAGCAGGAAAAGAAGGTAAAAGCCTAATAATATGTTGTAATCCGTTCTGCGCAGGAACGGATTATTTTTTTTGGGTTATCTATTTAACACCCAGGTTTTTCTCAAACGAAGGGTTGGAATGATTTTTCTTAAGATATATTGATGAAGTGGTTTAAAAATAATGGTTTATCAATAGCATTTGTAGTACTCTTCGTTGTGTCAATCGGTGGCCAATGTTTTACAGGTTTAAAACAATACAACCAGGAGATGGAGGAAAAAGGTGGGCAGCAGGTAGGTATTGTTCAGTATTTCACTACCGGTCACTTTATAGAAGCAACATTTGAAAACTGGGAAAGTGAGTTCCTGCAAATGGCGGCTTTTGTTTTCCTAAGTATGTTTTTATATCAAAAAGGTTCGTCTGAATCAAAAGATCCAGACAAGAAAGAAGAAGTAGACAAAGAACCAAATCCAAGGAAAAAGGGTGCACCATGGGCTGTGAGAAAAGGGGGTCTCTATCTTTCCTTGTATAAACATTCCCTCAGTTATGCCTTCACCATTCTATTCCTGTTAAGTTTTCTTGCTCACTGGTTTGGCAGCCTTAAGAACTACAATATGACGCAAATGCTAGAGCATAAACCCACAGAAACTGCTATGCAATACTTATCTAATAGTAAGTTATGGTTCGAATCATTTCAGAACTGGCAAAGCGAGTTTATGTCTGTCTTTGCCATTGTGATCTTAAGCATATTCTTCCGTCAACATGGTTCAGCACAATCAAAACCAGTTGATGCTCCCCACAGCCAGACAGGAGATTAAACCTGAAAAGAATAAATTAGAGAGATTAACTACCGCGGGTACCGCCTGTTTTATGCGTTTTCGGTGTTAATGATGATCCCTTATTTGGTTTGGGGATAAACTTCGAATTAACACCAGTATTTTTCTGATCCTTTTTCCCGTTTTTACCCTTCTGTTTATTGTTGTTATTGAGCAATGACATATTGGTGCTTCTTTAGGCTGCAAATTTAATCAATCTTACCCGTATTAGTTGAAACACACAGATTTAGCCCAATTATTTCCCGATTACCCCCGAAATAATGTTTATGCTTAACGCAACTATAATGGTGTTGTAAACAAAGGAAATGAGACCATGAATAAGAGCTAAATGCCTTAATTTTCTTGAAGTGATTTGTACGTCGGATACCTGGAAGGTCATCCCGAGAACAAAAGAGAAATAGGCAAAGTCAATAAAATCGGGTTGTTCATGCCCCGGGAATAATAAACCTTTCATATGATCCCGCTGTTCTTTTTCCTTGTGCCCGGCAAAGAGGTAGTACAGGTGTGCATACCTGATTGTAAAAAGGGTGTGAATAAGACTCCAGGAGAATCCTACAGCAACAACAGTAAGCAGGACATGACTGCTCAAACCTGTTTTAGAACTGCCCGGCACCGAACGGAGGAGAAGGATAATGGCAAAGGCACTGACAACCGCTATTAATAAAACAAATACAAAGGTGAAGGCACGGCTATTATCCTGCTTACTCGCCACAACGGCAAGGTCTCTCGGATGTTTTAATAAAATAGTATTCCACGTGAATAATAGCATCATACCGGCAAAAAACATCCACCCGACCATGAAAGAAGTGGCCATTGTTGCTTCCAATTGGCGGGTGTAAAAGAAAACTACAAAGCCAATAACTGCTGCAATCAGTAACCGGAGGTCCCTGTGAAGATTATCAACGAGGTGGAGGATTCTTGTCATGGCAACACAGTATAAATGTAATTAGCTCTTTTAAATTTTCACAGGAAGAACGTAGGATTTCTGTACTTGATAGGAAGGACTTTGTTTATTCAGTAGATAATAATTCCTTTTGGAACTAGGTAAACTATAGGTCAAGTTGCTGAATTACTTTGATCATACGGTTGTAATGCGGGCCTTTCCAGTAAATGCGACTGCAGTTTTCACACTGCCAGAATTCATGATAATAGTTGCGTGTGTTTGGCTCCAGTTTACCGGCTATTTCATCTTTGTTCACCAGGACCAGCATGCCATTACAAACCATACAACGCGTAAATGGAGCTATTTCATTTTTGAGATTACAGGCATTTAATACCTGTTTCAGTTGATCCATCCAGTTGTCGCTTTCAATCTTTATGAATGGATTACTATTCTTCCCGAATGCGGGATCTTTTGAAAGAACTGTTCTTCGTTGCGAAGCAGCCAGTTCCACCACTTCTGTTTTTGTATAATCATTTCGATAAAGTGTATCAAATCCCAACATCCGAAGCGCTCTTGCCAGTCGCCCAAGGTGCACATCAGCGATAAACTTGTTGCACATGGAAGGTGTTTGGGGCAATTTACATTAGATGATTCAAACAGCCCATGCCACCGACCTTTTAACCTCAGGGTCTCTACTCCTTTATGTAAGCTTTTGCAAAGCTTTTCCATAGCTTTTGCCTTAGCAAAAGCTTACCAAAAGCTTACCGAAAGCTTACCTAAACCTGATTGAACTATATGTTTACTGTGGAAAACCCATTTCCAAATCAATTCATTTTCAAATCTTCAAATGAACCTCATTGGTATATTTGCCGCTCATTAGAAGCTAATATGCAATACGAAGAATTCAGAGAGGCAGGACATTACCTGGTAGATTATATTACGAAATATCTGCAGGAAGTTGAAAGTAAACCATTATTCCCTGATGTGGAACCATCCGTTCTCTATAAGTTATTCGATGAACCCCTACCCACCGGAACGCAGTCATTAAAGGAAATCCAGGAGGTGGTCGAAGAGAATCTCGTGCCTTATTGTACCCACGTAAATCACCCCGGATATATGGGACTAATCACCCCTTCGCCCAACCCTGCGGGTATACTGGCCGATTTTCTTGCTTCTGCACTGAATCAAAATCCCGGTGCATGGTCTATAGGCCCATCCTCAGTGGTGATGGAAAGACTGGTGCTGCGCTGGTTAACCGATTTAATTGGCTATGATGATAAAGCAGGAGGTAACCTTACCAGTGGTGGTATGACAGCGAATTTTATTGGTGCAAAGCTCGGAAGAGACGCCACTACCGGCAACAAAGCCCAGTTTGAAGGTCTCACCGGTAAATGGGCTGCCTACGTATCGGAAGAAAGACATGTATCTATAGACAAAGCAATTGATTCTGTTGGAATTGGTAGAAATAACCTCCGTATCCTGCCTACGAATGATAACTTCAGCGTGGATGTGAATGCCCTGGAAGAGGCTATAGCAAAAGATAAAGCGGCGGGTATAAAACCCATCATGATTATCGCTCTCGCCGGTACAACCAACCTCGGAGCTGTGGATGATCTGGAGGCATTAAGTGCTATAGCAAAAAGAGAAAACTGCTGGCTTCATGCCGATGCTGCATATGGTGGCGGTATGTTGCTTTCACATAAGTACCCCGGTAAACTCAAAGGAATACACCTCGCTGACTCTGTTACAATAGATCCTCATAAATGGTTTTATGCTCCATTAGATGCCGGAGCTATACTGGTAAAAGATCATGACCAGCTAACAAGGTCATTCGGTATTTCTCCTGCTTATCTTACGGACCAGACAGAGCAGAAAGATGAACGTTACCTTTTTTATGTTCATGGATTTGAGCAGTCAAAGCGCTTCCGCAGCTTAAAGGTTTGGATGAGTTTTCATCATTACGGAAAGGATAAAATAGGAGAGTGGATTGACAGGAATATAGATGAAGCCAAACACCTGCATGAGTTAGCGATTGCTGAAGACGTATTTACATCCGCAACTGAACCAATGATGTCAGCCGTGTGTCTTCGCTATAATATGCAGGGTGCTTCAAATGAAACTTTAATGAAGCTGCATCATGAAGCAGCTGAGCGTATAGAAAGAACCGGCCAGTTCTGGTTTGGAACTACAGAAATGAAAGGATATACCTGGTTCCGTATCAACCCGGTGAATATCAATACCAGGATGGAGCACATGGACAAATTGTATGCACTTCTGAAGGAAACCTGTAAGCAGGTGGAGAAGGACATGAAGGTGATGAGTGAGGAGAAGATGAGTGAGGAGTGATGAGAGATGAGAGATGAGTAATGAGTAATGAATCTTACCACTAACGGCAGGGTACTGGTTGAATGTTAACAATAAGATGATAGAATGCCTTAACCTTTTAGGTAAATTCCGGTTTATTAATTCGATGGCATAAAATATGTCGCTGTTCAGTACAATTACTGAATAATGGCAACACTAACAACAAAGGCTCCAACTAAAAGATCCAAAGCGAAAAATGGTGCTGAAGTAAAGACATCAACAAAGAGAGCAGCAATAAAGAAATCTGCAGCTTCAGCGAAAAATCTCTCTGCCGGTTACAACGAGATGAAGGATTTTGAAGGACAGCGCTACATGGGTATGCGTGTTGGCAGAAGCCATAAATGGTACTACGACAAGGGGGAATGGAAAGAAACCAAGATCACCCCAGACCTATGGGAAATATCTTATGCCGTTACCAAGCGGAGAGCGGGAAAAGCACCCGAGGGATCCGGAGTACCGGTAGGCACGGAATATCACTGGTATATACTGGCTCACCAGATGGTGAAGAAGCTGAACGCAAATGATTATTCAACTACGTTAACCGGACTTAAATTTAAACTGGCACATAAACGGGCAGACAAGAATAAGTGGAGTGCTTCAGCAAAAGCACAGAGAAGAAGATTGGTAAAGTTGCTGCAGGAGTTTATAGCTCAACTGGAAAAAGAGCCGGTGCCATTGGAAATAGAATATAATGGAGAAGTGTTCACCGGTGAAGCAATTCCGGTGTCGCAAACCTGTCATGATGGTGTATGTGATGAACTGGATATAACCTTGAATGATAAGAATCTTGGAATTCTCAAGTGTACCAAAGGAGGATGGAAGATGGATACAATCAAAGATCAGAAGTTTGTAAATGCTATTGGTGAAGAAGTTTTCTTCTGGTATGAATAATTGAAAGCAAATAAAAGATCATTATGCCGGAACTACCCGACTTACAGGTGTTTAGCCGCAATTTGACGAAAGAACTGGCAGGAAAGAAGGTGAAGAAAGTTGCCATACCTGTCACAAAAAAGCTGAATGTATCGGCAGCGAAATTGAAAAAGGCTCTTGAAGGAAATACATTAAAGGAAGTAGTGAGAGTAGGAAAGCATCTTCAATTTGTATTTAAAGACGGAACAATAGTCGGTTTGCACCTGATGCTGCATGGTAAACTATTTTTCTTCGACAAGAAGAATGAGAATAAACATACCATCTGTGAAATCCTGTTTAATGATGGCAGTGGCCTGGCTATAACAGATTTTCAAAAGATGGCTACCCTCACTCTTAATCCTGAAGAGAAAGATACACCGGATGCATTAGCGAAGGAAGTAAATGCAAAATACCTGCAGCAGCATTTTAAAGACAAAAAGACCCCGGTAAAGAACATCATTACTGACCAGGATGTAATTACCGGTATTGGTAATGCTTATGCTGATGAAATACTATGGGATGCAAGACTATCTCCTTTCTCAGTAGCCGGTAAAGTGCCTGCGCCCAAAATCAGTCAATTAGCAAAATCTATTAAATCAGTATTGAAAAAAGCAGAAAAGCAAATACAAAAAGAACATCCCGGTATTATAGGAGGAGAGGAGCGGGATTTCATGCAAATCCACAATGCACACAAGACACATTCACCTACGGGTGCCGAAATAAAAAAGCAGGCTTTTAAAGGAAGAAAGACTTATTACACAGAAGAACAGGAACTCTTTGAATAAATTCTTATGCAGGAGCCTGTGCGGTTTCTTCAACAGGCATTTGCGAGATATCAAAAGCTCCTTTTCGTAAGTTAATGCCATATTCCAGGTAAGCCTTCAAACAAGCGAGGAAGTTGGCCCATCCTTCTGTATTGCCTGCCAGCCATTTGATACCCTGTTCATTGTTTTCCCTGGTGCCTTCAGTTATAGAAACGAATGTTTCTCCATTCATGTCTTTCAGGTTTATCTGCACGGTAGTCCTGTTGCCATTTGGATCAGCCCAGCTAAAGGAAATATAGGTAGGTGCCTGCACCTTTTCTACCTGTACGGGAAATTGCATGTCGAACTCAGGGAACTGCCAGGTAACTGTTTTACCTTCTTCCATTCTACCGGACCCCTTTGCAATGAAATAGTTTTTCATCTTCTCTGGGTTTACGATAGCCTCAAAAACTTCTTCTAAAGGTTTAGCAATCTTCAGAGCAGCCTTGATTTCGAGAGTGGCAGGGTTGTTCATAATTAAGGGAGTTTAATTAATAAAGGTAGAAATTTCAGTTATGTAAAGGTGGGATAAGGTGCTTCCGGTTTTACATTCAACAAAATGCACAAAAGTGTACAAAGTGTACAAAGTGCACATTGTGCACTTTGTGCACTTTTTGTATTTTACTTTCTACATTTTATATTTCCGGTTAATGCACCACCGCAGTCAAGGAAAGGTCTTCCTTCAACTGCTCAATTAAGTCAACATCTTCTGTTCCCTGGATCAGCCACTGTGATCCGCAACGGGTAACTTCAAGTTTGGAGGGCACTTGCCTGTCGTAAGGATTTTCAAAAGGCGTAAGTATATATTTATCTTCTTCCTGGCGTAAGGAAAAACTGGTTGGGAAACCATCAACAAATAGAATCAAAGGGCTCATAAACAGATTAGAAAATCAAAAGTAAAACTTGCCGGAAGATTCCCTAAAGTCAATGTATTCGGATTTAACTAATTAAGCAATAACATGCAATGGAATAAGCGTTTTTCAGTAGCATTTCCATAATGTATTACATAATCCTAGTCTAATTGCATTTTTAATCCCTGAACTCCTGGGAGATCATCAAGCCATGTATACCACCGTCAAGAATGCCAATACCAACTCTATGGAAAGACTTATGTAAAATATTAGCCCGGTGACCCGGGGAGTTCATAAGGCCTGTGTGACAGACATTGAGTGATTGGCCCAGGGCAAGATTCTCACCTGCGGCGAGGAATTTCACGTGAGCTTCTTTCATCCGGTCAAAAGGATCTTTTCTTTCAGGTGTATAGTGGGAGAAGTATCCTCTTTCAAACATATCCCTGGAATGATCGCGTGCGACTTTTGTTAATTCGGGATCATACTGAAGAGCCGGCAATCCCCTGCTCGTTCTTTCATTATTTACCATCTGCAGCATCTTGCTTTCGAGGTCAGCTCGTGGAGTAGCATTGGTTACCGTGTAATGCAATAAAACCGTTTCATTGGATTCCGGTTCTACAGTAACTGTTTTCATTGCCTCTTTCGCAGCATCGCTAAATATCGGCGAGATCTTATTGTCAAGCCATTGTACCTGTCCTGTTAACTGACCTGCAATCCTGCTATTCTTAGTTGTACCCGAAATGGTATCAGACAATGGTAAGGTCAGCAATAACGCTGCAATAATCGTTGCATATAAAACACCATTCACCAAACCAGGTACGATACCAAGTATATGATTTACCGGGCTCCTGTGTAAAGCCGGATCTGTACTACGGAGAAAGGATCCAAAAAATAAGGCTAATAGGATTCTTGTTAACACTACCGCTAATATAAAGGCAAGTGGAATGGACCAAACATCAAGAGACGGAAAAATATTCGCCAACACATTTCCCAGTGGTTTAGCTGCAACAAAACCTGTTACAAGGGTCCCCACCCAAATAACCAGGTCAACAAATCCCTTGATAAAACCTTTTGACCAACCCGCCCAGGTAGCCAAAAGAACTATGATTACCAAAATAAGATCAACTAAATTCATAAAGTACTTTCATTACGCACCTGGTCGATTTTTCTTCTCTGTTGAGGCTTCTTCATTGGATATCTTTTCTTCCTGTCTCACTGCATAATCTTCATCAAAATAATTCCTGTTATTTTCAGAGCTTTCTAAACTATTCTGCTCTTTCTTCTGATTTGAATTTGATGAGGTCTCCTTATCATCTTTGGCGCTGTTTGACCCTGCCTGTTCCGGATTGTCTTCCCTATTCATAATTCCTCATTTTCTTATTTATATCGAAAACTGGTGCCAAATTTTATGGATGAGTAGAAGGTATAATTGAAATATTAACCTTCTTTCTTAATGAAACTTATCTCGCCGCTCCTTTCTATATATACCTGGTCTATTTTGTCGAGGGAGTTTAACTGGGTAGTGAGCCTTAATTCTTCATATATATCATGTTCTGTAATAGAAGACCTTTTTAAATTTTCCCTGAGGAAGTTTCCATTTTCATATAGTAAATGATGTTTCCCTTTCAGTTTACGTCCGATGACTTTATTATAAAATGTCAGTTTAGAAAGTAGTTTGTGAACTAAAATCATCACAATACCTGCAGCTACAGTGGAAAAGAAGGGAGTTGCTCCTACAATTCCGCGAGCCACGACAGCTCCTAACAGGATTGTTATGATAGTATCAAATGAATTTCCTTTTCCAAAAGGTCGCATGCCGGAAAAACGCAGTAAGACCAAAAGGATTAAAAACATCACTATGCTTCGTGCGCTGATTTCCAGTATACCAATGTTATCCTTTATACCCCACCAATCAATTACAAAGTCCATATAGTGTTTTTCTTAAATGGCTTAAAAAAAGGTGCCAACCAACCTCTTGTGGTCTTCAATTTACCTGCTGGCATGGAATTGTGAGAATTTCTAAATAAACAATCATATGAAATCCGAAAGAGATCAGGAGAACGATAAAATGCCAGCTGGGGCAGCGGGCAGAAATATAGGTCGGCAAGGTAATGATAAGGCTCCCGGTGAAGAAACTTCTTCAGGTAATCAGCCTGTAACACCTATCAGTCAAAAAGGTAAAAACAAAGTAGATGGTGATCCTTCAAAAGAGTCGGACAAACCAATAGATTTTCAAAATATTTAAAATGCCTTCAAAGAAAAGTGCAGGTCTTTTACTATACCGGGGAACCGGGGAAGACCTGCAGTTTTTTTTAGTACACCCGGGCGGTCCTTTCTGGAAGAATAAAGATGTTGGAGCCTGGTCCATCCCAAAGGGTGAATTCCCCGATGATGAAGATCCACTGCTTGCCGCCAGGAGAGAGTTCCTGGAAGAAACAGGGCAGGAGATCGATGGAAACTTTTTTCAACTTCAACCGGTAATTCAAAAGGCAGGTAAACAGGTCCTGGCGTGGGCTGTTGAAGGTGATATTGACCCCGGGCAAGTGGTTTCTAATACATTTAAGATTGAATGGCCATATAAATCAGGCAAGTGGAGAGAATTTCCTGAAGTGGATAAAGCAGGCTGGTTCTCTGTTGACAAGGCCAAAGAGCTCATAAACCCTGCGCAGATTCCCTTTATAGATGAACTACTCAACAGCGTTGACAATCAAGACTAAGAAGCCTTTTTTCCTGTTTTTTTCTTTTAAAAAAATATTATGAATAGCCGTTCTTCAACTCACCTTTATCTAAGGATATTTGTACGAATTAGACCATTATTATGAAACGTATTTTCCTCTTCCTCTCATTCTTAGCCCTTTTAAGTTCCTGCAACAGCTCATCATCTAATCCGAAGGTAGCTTCAGCAGCAAAGTCGGATTCTGCAAGCCCCTCTTCTGCTACAGCCACTACTGTTGACACAAAAAATTTGAAAGCTGCTGATGCTGCTACTATCATGGCACGCCAGCAGGTACCTATTCTTTGTTATCACCATATCCGGGATCTTTCTCCCGGGCAGGCGAATAGCGGTTACACTGTAGATACTCAACGTTTTAAAGAGCAGATGAAAATATTAGCTGACAGTGGTTACCACAGCATTCTTCCTGATCAGTTATATAATTATCTCGTTTATGGCACTGCTTTACCTTCTAAGCCTTTTATGATCACTTATGATGATACTGATCTCGAACAATTTACTGTTGGGAAAACCGAAATGGATAAACACGGTTTTAAAGGTGTTTATTTCCTCATGACCATTTCAATTGGTAAGCCTCGTTATATGAATAAGGAGCAGATCAGGCAATTGGCTGACGAAGGGCATGCTGTGGAAGGACATACCTGGGATCATCACAGGGTAGATCGTTATACAGGTAATGACTGGCAGGTGCAACTGGATAAACCTAAAAAGGTTATTGAAGATATCACAGGTAAAAAAGTTGACTATTTTGCTTTCCCATTTGGTGTTTGGAGCCCATCTATTCTACCTGAAATCAAGAACAGGGGATATAAGCTGGCTTTCCAGTTAGGCACGAAGAGAGACCCACAGGAGCCTTTAATGACTGTCAGGAGAATTATTGTTGATCCTGCCTTTACTGGCCCCGGCTTATTAAGAGGAATGCGTAATAGTTTTAAAGGATAATGAACTGTAGCTGATTTTCTATAGATCAAATGTATTTTCTACAAAAGGTGAAAATATGAATTCTTTTCACCTTTTTTTCTACTATTTAGTTCCCAATAAGTGGTTATTTCCACACATTTTTAATTGGAATAGTGTTTGGACTTTTTAAGGAAAATGTAGAAGTTATGTTTCCAGTGTGGTTTTTTATAGTGTTGATCTCATTAATCTGTTCCCTGTTATACCTTACGAGGACTACAGACGAGACTTTATATTCAATGAGCAAGAATAGAGTTAGGAAATTTCAGTATTGGATTAGGGACAGAAAGATGATCAAGGGGTAAACGTACTCCGTAATGATTAATTGAAGTGTGTGTATCAATGGATAAGCCGGTAAATGATATACCGGCTTCCCTTTTAAACTAAAATAAATAAAATTAATCTCTCCTGCCGCGCGTGAGTGCAACTAATAAGAGAATAAAAACAGCGGCTATGATCACCCACACCCACGGTGAAGTGTACCAGGTGCTTCCACCTTCATTCTTATTAATATTTATATCAACACTCTTCTCCTGTGCTAATAAAAATTGTCCGTAAAGGATTGAAAAGAATACTATCAATGCTTTTTTCATGATGCCTTTTTTCTTTTTAGTTTAAAAATAATGTGCCACCCCAGCAATAGAGTTAACGTTGAGGGAAATGCTGTTAACTTCTTGCGCCAAATAAAAGACTTCCGATACGCACCATATTACTGCCTTCTTCTATGGCTACTTTATAATCACTGCTCATACCCATGGATAAAGTATTAAACTCATTGGAGTTTAATTTTACCCTGGCAGAATCAAATATCTGCTTAAGAACCTGGAACTCTTTTCTTACCTGGTCCATATCTTCTGTCAATGATCCCATGCCCATTAATCCTCTCAGGCGCACGTGTTTTAGTTCGTTTAGTTCAGTGCCGCCAAACAATTCTTTTATTTCTGTCTCATCAAATCCGAATTTTGTTTCTTCCTGTGCTATATGCACCTGCAATAAAACATCAACAATTCTATCAGACTTCTGTGCCTGTTTATTTATTTCTTTCAACAACTTTATGCTATCCACACTTTGAACCAGGTGAACAAAAGGAGTGATGTACCTGACCTTATTTGTTTGGAGATGACCTATGTAATGCCAGCGTATATCGGCAGGTAGCTGCTGTTGTTTTTCTTCAAGTTCCTGCACATAGTTTTCACCAAAATCACGATGACCTAAATCATACAATTCTTTTATGGCTTCAATGGGTTTAGTCTTACTAACTGCTACAAGGACGACCTGTTTTTCATTAAATTCCTTTTGTATGTCTAAATAGAACGTACGGTTTACCAGCATTACTTTGGTTTTAATCGTACAAAGGTCGTTGAAAATAGATCCGGATTCTCACGAAACAACAGCCAAAATCCTACTTAATTAAGGACCAAGAAGTGTGATAAATAACCTGGAAAGTGGATTACAAATGGAGTTTCTATATGGTTAGAATGGAGTAAGAATGAAGTCTGTATTGAGTTTGACAGTGGTAAAGCCGTTCTAACTCCATGCAAACTCCATACAAACCCTATGCTAAGTCCATAGTAACTCTATAATTAGAGGATCCTAAAAAAACAATTAGTATTTCTGAATTACTTTCTCCTTTTAGAAAAGAGCAGAAATTATTAATGCTGCCCCGCCAATATTGACCGGCTTATTACGATACGCTGAACTTCACTTGTGCCCTCATAAATTTGAGTGATCTTGGCATCTCTCATTAATCTTTCTACATGGTATTCTTTTACATAACCGTAACCACCATGAATTTGAACAGCTTCTGTTGTAGTCCACATTGCTGTTTCTGACGCAAATACTTTAGCCATGGAAGAACTTAAGTTGTAGTCACGGTTCTGGTCCTTATCGAAAGCAGCTTTAAAGCACAACAGGCGTGCTGCTTCAATACGGGTTGCCATATCTGCGAGCTTAAAAGCAATGATTTGATGATTGGAAATCTCAGTGCCAAATGATTTTCTTTCTTTTGAATACCGGAGTGCGAGTTCATAAGCACCACCGGCAATTCCTAATGCCTGCGCAGCTATTCCAATTCTTCCACCAGCAAGCGTTTTCATGGCGAACTTAAATCCAAATCCGGGTTCACCGATCATGTTCTCTTTGGGCACTTTCACATCATTAAAGAGAATGCTATGTGTGTCACTGGCGCGAATTCCCAGTTTGTTTTCTTTGGAAGAAACCACAACACCGGGCCAGCTTTTCTCAACTATAAACGTGGTAATACCTTTAGAACCTTTGGATGGATCGGTTTGTGCCATCACGAGGTACACTGAGGCTGTTCCTCCATTGGTGATCCAGTTCTTGGTTCCATTTAATAAATAGTAATCACCCTTATCTTCTGCTGTAGTTCTCTGGTGAGTGGCATCGCTGCCGGCTTCCGGTTCGCTTAACAGGAAAGCGCCGGTATATAATTCACCATCTTTTTTTCCCTGTGCTAAGGGTACAAGGTATTTTTGCTTTTGTTCTTCGGTACAGTAAGCTTCCAAACCAAAACACACAAGACTGTTGTTAACGCTCATGCACACACTCACACTGGCATCCACTTTACTGATCTCCTCCATAGCCAAAACGTAACTTATGGTATCTAAACCTGCTCCACCATATTCCGGACTGGCCATCATACCCAAAAATCCGAGGTCTGCGAGTTTACAGATCTGTTCTTTGGGAAATTTCATTTTCTCATCACGTTCAATAACGCCTGGTAAACATTCATTTTGTGCGAAATCTCTTGCGGCCTGCTGAATCATCAAATGTTCTTCACTGAGTTGGAAATCCATATAGCTCGTTTACCCGCAAATATAGTGGATGGCTGAATATTCCATAAGACTGTATCTGCAAATAAGTGCAGCCTGTTGAATTTGCAGGTGTTCTTTCGGTCACCTGATTAAATTGGGAAACAATGTTGATGTATTATTTTTTTTGCTGA
>JBLNAY010000327.1:0-2850 GCA_050259715.1 Candidatus Dadabacteria bacterium | reverse complement strand
TGTGGGATATACTTCCAAATGGAAAAGTTCTGGGAGGTGCACCTGCTAATTTTATCTACCGGATTAATTCGTTTGGCGATAAGGGTACTCTGCTCAGTAAGGTAGGGAATGACCGGGCAGGGAAAGATGCACGCCAAGCTTTGCGTTCTCTGGGGGTCTCGGATGAAAATATACAAACAGACTATGAGTTTCCCACAGGCTCTGTTAAAGTGAAGATCGATGGTCAGGGAATCCCCGATTTCAATATTATTACCGATGTGGCCTATGATCATATTGAGATCAACTCCGAAATGATCGAAGCCTTCAGTGAGGCCGATTGTATATGTTTTGGTACCTTGGTTCAGCGCTATGGCATTTCAAAGAATACTTTACGTGAATTAATACATGAATCGCCCGATGTAGTAAAATTTCTGGATATCAATCTTAGAAAAAAATGTTACACCTCTTCTTCTGTCGAAGAAAGCCTTAGGATGACCAATGTGCTGAAAGCCAATGATGAAGAGCTTATGGTGACTAAGGATCTACTTGGATTAAATAGTTCAGGGTTAAAAGAACTGGCAAAGGAAGTAATCGAAACGTATAAAATTGACATTATTCTTTGTACCTTAGGGGCCGGAGGAGCATTCTGTCTCACGAAGGACAATTTGTTTTTCTATGATCCGGGTTATCAAATTACCCTGGGTGATACCGTAGGAGCAGGTGATGCGTTTTCTGCAGGATTTATCCATTACTATATGAATGGACATCAGATTGAAGAAGCGCTACGTTTTGGCAATGCAGCAGGGGCTATGATCGCAACTACAATAGGCGCAACAGCGCCAGTTGCCAAAGTACAGATATTAGATTTTATGAGTGTTCCTCATACCAGGAACCATGTAAAATTCAATTGATATAAAGTGAGAAGGGGAGAAGGAAAGGTAGTAGATAATGAAGATGGAATGATAGTGCGTAAGTAGGAATATGTGAAGTTTTGATATGTGAAAGAGATCCGACGAAGTGGTGGAATTATAGAAATCAGGTGGAACAATAACTATTCAATCCTTCGATCCTTCAACCTTTGAGTCAATTCCTGTCCGTCCGAAAGTCATAACCAATACCCCGGTGATCGTAATAATTCCTCCCCATAATTGGACAGGCAGGGGCAGGTTCCCAAAGAAAAAATAAGCAATGATCAGTACGAAAATACCCTTTGAGCTCTGTATGATGGAAGAGCGCGAGGCTGCTATGTACCGGTAGGAATAGTAAAACGACAGCAATCCGATAAAGGAACCAAACAACGCTCCTAAAGCGATGTTCCGAAATGCTGTTGCAGGAATTGTCAACGATTGCTCACTGTAAAGAAAGTAGCAGATAAATAATAAAAATAACCATCCATTCGAATTAAGGTTAAATATCTCAGGGCTTGTCTTATCCACATTCTTTTTAATAATCACAGAAACAGTCGCAGCAAACAGGGTATTGATTACCACAAACCCGGTACCGGGAATAAAGAACTCACTCCATGTAAGGTTACCCGAATAACTGATGGCAAAGGCACCTGCTATGGCAATGACGGCTCCTAAAGCTTCCAAGCCTGTAAATCGTTCTTTCAGAAAGGTGATACCCAGAATACTAAGAAACACCGGGAAAAGGTTTCCCAAAAAGGAAGTTACCGAGGGGTCAGGAATAGCCCTGATTGCCATGAAAAAGGTGATATTTGAGACAATATCGATTGCGCCAATCATTACCAGCAAAGCAATCACTTTTGGCTTTAATTGCCTCAGATGATCTTTCTTTCCCGAGAGCAAGATGAAGATAAGATTTAGCAGAAAGCCCATTCCAAAATAATACAGCCCAAACTGAGCTAGCTCAACCTGGTTAAGCCCTGCCTTACTAAATACATATAAACTTGAAAAAGCAATGGTCCCGGCAATGGCATACACATATCCCTTCCATTCTTCTGATTTCAGCATCCCCATAAATCTAAATAAAAAAAGAGAAATCCCGGTGTGAGATTTCTCTTTGCAAGATAGTTGATATTTTTATTAAAGTCTCTTTTTGATAGCTTTTGTTGCTTCCTCATATCCCGGCTTTTCAAGCAGGGCGAACATGTTCTTTTTGTAAGCTTCTACTCCTGGTTGATCAAATGGATTTACTCCCAAAGTATAGCCGCTTAAACCACAAGCCAATTCAAAGAAGTAGATTAACTGTCCAAGGTAGTATTCATTCAGCTTGGGCAGTACCACCTGGATGTTGGGAACTCCACCATCTACGTGAGCTAACATAGTACCCAGTTCGGCCATCTTGTTTACTTCATCCACACGCTTGCCGGCCAGGAAATTCAAACCATCAAGATCTTCAGCATCTTTTGGGATACGGACTTCACGGTCAGGACTTGCTACCGAAACTACTGTTTCAAACAGGGTGCGTTCGCCTTCCTGGATGTACTGGCCCATAGAGTGCAAATCAGAGGTGTTGTCCACAGAAGCGGGGAAAATACCTTTGCCTTCTTTGCCTTCGCTTTCACCGTATAGTTGTTTCCACCATTCAGCCAAAAAGTGAAGTTTGGGGTTGTAATTCACGAAGATCTCAACCTTCTTGCCATGTTTATATAACTCGTTGCGAACGGCTGCATACTGGGCTGGTAAATTTTCCTCAAAAGGAACATTTACTCCTGATGCCTGCTGCATATCGACCGCTCCTTTTACTAGTGCGCGGATATCAAATCCGGCAACAGCAATGGCTAATAATCCAACAGGAGTAAGCACTGAATAACGTCCGCCCACATCATCCGGAATTACAAATGTCTTGTATCCTACTGTAGTGGCCAGTGAACGTAAAGCGCCTCTTTTTACATCTGAAACAGCTACG
>JBLNAY010000326.1:0-5323 GCA_050259715.1 Candidatus Dadabacteria bacterium | reverse complement strand
TGGAATACATAAATGGATATGTGTATGCCAATCAGTGGCAATACAATTATATTTTAAAGATCGATCCTAACACCGGAGCCGTGATAGCCAAGATGGATCTGACTGACCTGGTAAACCGTGTCAACAGCCAGTTGCCGAACCTCGAAGGTTCAGGCGGGTACCTTAATGGAATAGCTTATAACAAGTCTGCAGACAAAATCTACATCACAGGTAAACTCTGGCCAAACCTATTTGAACTTAAATTCGCACATTAAGACCTTTCTACAATATATATAATAGAGCTACAGGAATCCTTAGATAACACAGCTTTTATATCAGAACGTATTCCATTTACTACTGCTGTAATCCAATTTGTTTTGCCTTTTTGGTATTTACTACTTAGCAGGCTTATATAAAAGCTGTCATACCACATTCTTTTTTTGGATGAAACTTTCAACTGGTGACGACTCATTAATTTGTCTATAGAAACGGGTGTGAAATGATACAGGTGCCTTGGTACATCGTAAGCAGCCCAGTAAGTTCCATATATATTAGCATCTGCAGAAGTGTAATTTGGAACAGCAATGAATATCTTACCTCCGGGATTAAGTAGTTCCTTCAACTTTTGTATATATGGGTGCAGTTGATGTATATGCTCCAGCACATGCCATAATGTAATAGCATCAAAAGAAGCAGCAGGCAGGCTCTCCAAATAATGTGTATCCATTAATTCTAATGAAAAAAGTTCCCTGGCATTTCGTCTTGCACCTGCATCGGGCTCAATACCCTGCACTTTCCATCCTTTCTGCTGCATCGTATCCAGGAAGGCGCCAATTCCTGCTCCTATATCCAGCAGGCTGCCCTTTTGAACTGTTTGAGAAATAATCAGTTTTGCCTTCTGTTGTAGCGTAAGTTTTCTAACAGCCTGGTAAACTTTATTTAATAAGCCTTTACTGGTATTGGAATGGGAAATATAATCAACTGATTGGTAATAAGTTCCTATCGAATCCTCTGTAGGTACATCCTGGGTAAAACGAAGATTGCAAGCTGCACATTCCCATAATTCAAATGTCTCTCCGGATACAGAAAAGTCTTTAATTTCCAGTGTACGTTTAATTTCCGGGCTGTCACACACAGGACACCTGCTATAATGAACTCTATTCATGAGCTGCAAAGTAAAGGAATCCCTCTTCTTTTGAATCCTATTTTGGTGACCAGTAACAGTTCACAACTTGATGAAAGTCATTTGCAACAGTAAATCATCAGGTTACCTTTCGATGTAAATAAAACTTAATAAATTATGGAAACTTCTTTCAGGGAAGTAGCCACCGAAAGCTATCCCAAAACAACTGAATCCAATGTTCAGTATGTCTTCTCGTTTCGGCAGGGAGACGGCAAAAACAAGAAGCTCCTTGGAGGTAAAGGAGCTAATTTATGTGAAATGACCCAGATAGGACTCAATGTTCCACCTGGGTTTGTTATTTCTACAGAGGCTTGTATGAGCTACCTCAGTAACAACAAACAATTACCGGAAGGTGTTATGCAAGCTGTTATCAGCAACATGCATGAGATAGAAACTGCATCCGGGAAAAAGTTTGGTGATCCGAAAAACCCGCTCTTAGTATCTGTTCGTTCTGGCTCCGCTCTCTCTATGCCCGGTATGATGGATACAATTTTGAACTTAGGTCTAAACAATGAAACATTGCTTGGCCTTATCAAACAAACCGGTAATGAGCGTTTCTGTTATGATGCCTACAGGCGGTTCGTTCAACTGTTTGGTAAAGTAGCATTAGGTGTTCCTGATGAAGTTTTTGACAAAATATTCGAAGATGTAAAGCATCGCGAAGGAGTTAAACTCGACATCGGTTTGAATGCAGAGCATCTGAAAGAAATTAGTACCAGGTTCCTTGAGGCAGTTAAGGACTACACTCAACGTCCTTTCCCTGAAGATGTGTATGAACAACTTGAAATTGCTATTAAGGCTGTATTTAACTCCTGGATGGGCAAGAGAGCTGTTGACTATCGCAGGGAATTCAACATCACTCCTGACCTGGCAAATGGTACAGCAGTTAACATAGTTGCCATGGTGTTTGGTAACATGGGTAACGATAGTGCCACAGGCGTTGGTTTTACAAGAGACCCCGGTACAGGTGAAAACGTTATGTTTGGTGAATACCTGGTAAACGCACAGGGTGAAGACGTCGTTGCAGGTATACGCACTCCGAAATCTGTGCTCCTGCTTGAAGATGAAATGCCAGATCTGTACAGGCAATTACAGGAATTAAGAAACAAACTGGAAAGCCACTACAAAGAAGTTCAGGACTTTGAATTCACGATCGAAAAAGGTGTTCTTTATTGTCTCCAAACCCGCAATGGAAAGATGAATGCTGCCGCTACGGTACGTACATCTGTTGAAATGGTTAAAGAAGGATTGCTTACGAAAAAAGAAGCTTTGTTGAGGGTGAAACCTGAGATGATTGAACAATTGTTACACCCTTGTCTTGATCCAAAAAACAAAGTTGAGCCTCTTGCACAAGGTCTTCCTGCGTCTCCCGGAGCAGCCTCCGGTCAATGCGTATTCGATGCGGACCGTGCTGAATATCTCGGACGTTCAGGTGCAAAAGTTATCCTGGTACGTGAAGAAACCAAGCCGGAAGATATTCACGGTTTCTTTGCTTCTCAAGGTATTCTCACCAGCCGTGGTGGTAAAACATCACACGCTGCTGTAGTTGCACGCGGTATGGGTAAACCTTGCGTAGCAGGTGCAGAAGGAATTAAAGTAGATGTAAAAGCCCGCCAGGCTGTTATTGGTGAGAAGATACTGTATGAAGGAGACAACATTACCATCGACGGTGGTAGTGGTTATGTTTATCATGGCGTGATTCCAACAGTAGATCCTGTGTTCAGTAATGAATTACAAACATTATTGTCATGGGCTGATGAAGAAGCTGAACTGGGTGTAATGGCAAATGCTGACACTCCGGATGCTGCTTTGAAAGCTGTTGAATATGGTGCAATGGGAATCGGTCTTTGCCGTACAGAAAGAATGTTCAATGCTTCTGATAGACTGCCATTGGTACTGGAAATGATCCTGGCGCCAACACTTGCTGAAAGAGAAGCTGCATTGGGCCAATTACTTCCAATCCAAAAACAGGACTTCAAGGAAATATTAACTACCATGGCTCCCCGCCCGGTTACTGTAAGGTTGCTTGATCCTCCAATTCATGAATTCTTACCAACAGAAGATGTACTCAGGGAAGAATTGGTCAACCTGCGCCATCTGAAGGATACCGCTAATGGTGTCAATAACCTTATGAGCAGCTTGCATTTATTACATGCAACTGGTTTAGAGGTGAAAAATCCTCTGCCATTCAATGGAAAGGGTGTAGAACTCATCGAGCAGGCTATTAATAAGAAAGAGCAAATGATGAAGAAGGTTCACGAATTACATGAAGTGAATCCGATGCTCGGACATCGTGGTGTAAGGTTAGGACTTACTTATCCTGAGATCTACAAGATGCAGATCCAGGCTATTCTTGAAGCTGCCGCTGAATGCGAAGATGAAGGCGTTCAGGTTAATCCTGAGATCATGGTACCACAGGTATGTACAGCCGAAGAACTTCGCCAGGTGAAGCTCGTTGTAGAAGAAGTAAGGGCTGATGTAGAAGCAAAACACAACCGCAAAATCCACTTCAAGTTTGGTACAATGGTCGAAGTTGTTCGTGCCTGCATGGTCGCCGATGATCTTGCCAAAGAAGCGGACTTCTTCTCCTTTGGAACTAATGACCTTACCCAGGCTACATTCTCCTTCTCAAGAGAAGATGCTGAGAACAAGTTCTTACCATTCTACTCCGAGAAGAATATTCTTCCCAACAACCCATTTGAAATAATCGATACAAAGGGTGTTGGAAAATTGATGCAGTTTGCAGTTGAATGGGGCCGTAAAACTTCACCAAACCTTAAAGTAGGTATTTGTGGTGAGCACGGTGGTGAACCAGAATCTATTAAGTTCTGCCACAGCCTTAATTTAACTTATGTCTCCTGTTCTGGCCCACGTGTACCGGTTGCTCGTTTAGCTGCCGCCCACGCAAAGCTTGCAGAAGCTAAGTTTGATTCACAAACTCGCAGTTCATTATAAGAACTTTTAAGGTTAACAAGAAAAAGACCGCATCAAGAAATGCGGTCTTTTAATTTTATGTAACTTCTTATTACAACAAAATTCCTAACTTCTGCAGTTAAGGTTGTCTTTTCAAGCCTGAAGAGTAGATAGTGAAATTCCCCTTATACAGGAAGTAAATGATTACCAATACTGCTATTGCAAGCAACACCCCTGCAATCCAAAGTCTCGTAGATTTCTTTTCCTCTATAACTTCTTCTTCTGTGGTATTTGCCGGTTGTTCCTGGTGTACTAAAACATGCTGATCTCCTACCAACACCTGGTGCTGAACATTAGTCCTTTGCACCTTTTCCGCAGCTAATGGTTGAAGAGAATGAATAGTCAAAGGAATGGAAGTAGTGTTAGATGTAAATGTTCCAATACCTTCCCAGTTAAAAGAATCTCTATCTATTTTTTCCTGCAATTCTCTACCGAGAGTCTCCAATTCTTCTTTTACATCTTCTATGTTTTTGTCATTTGAGCTAGCAAGGAATTGTAGCTGGTGATCAGTCAATGTGCCTTTCTGTTTAATTTCTGTAAAAAATTGTGGAGGATAGATCAGCTTATCAACAACGTCCACCTTTGCCGGTGTTTGCACAATTTCAACAGCACCAACGTGAGGTATAAAAACCTTTCTAAACTGCAACAGGTATTGTGTTAATAAATTCAGCATTACTTACTTTGAGCGAACGAAAATACTACACCTCCAAGGAAATTAAATCCATATACCGGGTATTGATTCCACCGCTGGTATTCTTTATTGAAGATATTATTAAACTGTGCCCACAGCTTTATATTGTCTACGATTTTAAATTCAAGGCCTGCACTGAGGTCCATAGCTCCCTGCAAATTGCCTTTTCCGTCTCCTTTAGCCTTATACCATGGGCCATCAAAAGCATATAGGTCACCTGTGATATAAAGATCTTTGAGTACCTGGATCCGTAAATCAGTTTTAAACTCCAGCGGTAATAAACCCCAGGCTTTTTCATTCTCAAGAGGATTATATTGATTGAACTGGAGGTTAGAAATTAAAGAGAACTTCTCACCAATGGTGTACCCGATTTCACCACCAAAGTTGAGCACCTTAACCTGTGGCTCATTAATCACAACAAAAGATTTTCCTCCCCTGCTGCTATCGTTTGTAAATAGTGGCTGGTTTGTCCATTTATTATAAGCCACTTTGGCACT
>JBLNAY010000325.1:0-7027 GCA_050259715.1 Candidatus Dadabacteria bacterium | reverse complement strand
TTCAACAATCCTGGTTACTTAATAGAAGATGTTTGGATTCAAATTTAATTGTTTTAGTAGCTAATAGAACAGGCGAGCCTTCGAATGACTCGCCTGTAAAGTAACGGTACTGATTGGTACCTGATTTAATTTGACTACTAACAACAAAGTCAAATATGATAACACTACTAATTTATTCTATTCTAACGAAAATAGTCCTGATTATAATCATAGATCCGGAGGTCAACCCGGCTGTTGGATTAAAGAGTGATCGCATTCACTTCTTACATTAAACGGACACGCAATTGAGACGCAGTTGACACGCAGTTGAGACGCTGTTGAGACGCAGTTTACAGTGTATCAATTCCGTATCAACAGCGTGTCAAGCGTGTGTCAACTGCGTACCCGCTTAATACAAGCACCATGGAATGACCACTAATAAAATACAGTAACTATAGGAGAAATGTCATGTAACTTCCAAAACAAAGAAATTACTCAGGGGGGTTATTCTTCTCACTTTTGGCACTCTGTTTTAGTAAGGACTCAGCAACAAATTCGCTGCAGTTATACTTAGTGTCGAGGTATTCCCGTTCAATAGTGCTCATGTTGAAGCGTAGCTGTTTTTGTTCTGAATTCATACCGGGGCTTATAAGCTCATTGCCCAGGGGTATATCCTTTTCGTAAAGTTGCATCTCAAGCGACCCTATTTTATCGTGCAGTTCAGATAGTTTTATTTTCGACAGTTCTGCCCAATTAGCGAAATGTTCCACTTTAGCTGCAATCCCGATAACGCTATTTTGTTGTAAGATTTCCTGCAGCCATTCCTGGGTTAATTCAATTTCCTGCAGGTAAACATGAATAGTATTTCTCCAGTCTTCCAGTTCTTCCAAATAGTATTCGGCAATAGAAATAGTCATAAGGAGTCCTCCTTATCAAAGCTACCTTGTATCATAGCAGTCACGCTATGAGCGCTATCAGCGGAATCAATGATGGTGGTTAGTGCAAACGGGAACCACTCTTTTATAAACGCTTATTTATGCAATAGTTAGCTCACAGGATCGAATTTAGCCCAGATGGAAAACGGGGAGGATGACAGTTAATAGGAAGAGCCCTGATGCATGTCATAGGCAATGCGAAAGGAGATAGGTAACTTCAGTAAACAAACCAATTGTATGCGCCTGTTGCTTTTTATCCTAATATCCATTGTAGCTCTCACGGCAGTTCCCTCAGGACTGCTCCTGGTAGCTGAGCCGGATGGAACGACATTAGGAATGACGACCGAGTTGCTTCAATATACTCCCTTCAGCAATTACCTGTTGCCGGGTCTTTTCTTAGCTGTGGTTGTAGGTGGATCAGGGCTGCTTGCGTTGTTTCTTCTATTGGATAATCATCCGCATGCCTATCACTATACCATTTTCTGCGGCCTCGTATTAGTTACCTGGATGTTGTTGCAAATGATGTCTGTTGGCTATTACAATATGCTGCAGGGATTATTCTTTGCGATAGGCATTCTTATAAGCCTGCTTTCTTACCAGTTAATGGGAAAAGTAGCCGCATAAGGAATTTCAGGAGGAGTGATTCAGGGAGAGCTTCAATATGGCGTTTGTTCCTTCGCCTATTTTACTTTCAAGAGCAATCGATCCGTTCAACAATTCGGAATATCTTTTTACTATATGCAATCCCAACCCGGTACCCTGTATATTCTGGGCATTACGTGCGCGGTAAAAACTTTCAAACAAATGCTTTTGATCGTCTTTGCTGATGCCAATACCTCTATCCTTCACCATCAACGTCAATTCTTCAGCTGTTTGTGATCCAATTATCGATATTAATTTATTCTCACCTGAGAATTTGAAAGCATTATTCAGCAGGTTAGTGACGATAACCTTTAGCAGCTTTTTATCAGAGTGTATTACACCTATGCCATTAAATGAAAACTCTACTTTCTGTCCCTTCTTCTTTATAGGCTCCAATTCTTCCAGTGCATCATAAATCAATTCCTTAAAGTCTATTTCGGCTATTTCCACTACTGTAGTTCCTTGTTCAATTCTTCCGAGAGATAGAAAATCATCCAGCAGGTCGTTCATGTGGTGTATAGCTTCCCTGACTCTTAGAATATGTTTTACGCGGCTGGGTTGCTGTTCCTGGGTAGTGTACTTTTCCAACAGGAAGGTAGATGATAACATGCTGGTGAGCGGTGTTCTGAACTCGTGAGAAGCCATAGATACAAAACGGCTTTTGAGTTCATTCAGCTGGTGTTCCCGTGCCAATGCTGTTTTAAGGTCGCCTTCTGATTCCTGCAGACGTTCCAGGCTCTCCGTCAATGATTCTTTAAGTTCTACTTCCCCCGTGATGTCAATAGCCCATCCGCCAACAAAGAGTTCTCCCTCGCTCACTATCGGGAACTTTACCACCTGGTACACATGATCTGCCCCATCCGGTGTTTGCCAGGTTTCCGTGGTTTGGATACTTTCATTGATATTGATAACCTGCTTGATATTTTGAATAAAGATCTCAGCCACATGAGCAGGGAATACCTCGGTTATCAATTTTCCAATATGTTTCCTGCTTAGATTGTAGGTGCGTAAATATGACGGGTTTAAATAGCGGATCACCCCTTTAACATCAGTAATCCAGGAAAGAATCGGGCTATTCTCCATGAATGTCTCGAAAAGCTTACGGCTTCTATAGAGCTGTTCATTAAGGATGTCAATTTTCTTTTGGGCCGTGATATCTCTTATCAACCAACAGGCATGAGTGATATAGCCGTTTTTCTCCTTTAATGGGAAAAAGGTCACCTGCAGCCACAGCGACTCTCCTGTTACAGAAAACACATTTAGCTGGTAACTTGTTTTATCACCAACCAGCGCACCTTCTATATAATCAGTAATCTCACCCTTTACTCTTTCGGGCAGCTTATCAATGACGTTCTCTCCAATGGTGTAGTTAATACCATAAATATTCTGAAGGATCCCATTAGTCTTGTCATCAATAAAGGCAATTTTCAGGTCTTTGTCAATGATCACCCAGTTGTCTTCCGAGGAGGAGATAATAGAAAGAAAGGCAGATAGGGCGGTTTTGGCGAGGTCATATTCAGTTACATCCCTGTGAACGCCTACATAACCGATTAATTCACCTGCATCATTCCTGACAACCCTGGCAGAGATGTCGATCAGTTGCGGTTTGCCACTCTTAGCCTTATATTGAAGCTGACCTTTCCAGAACCCCGTTTTTACAAATACATTCCGGATGCCCTCTTCCAAACCTTCGGGGTAATGAAACTTCAGCACCTCCAGGGTATCCTTCCCCAGGGCGTCCTGGCTTTTTATTCCAAAGAGTTTTTCCGCTCCTTTATTCCAGTACCTGATAGCAAAATTCTCGTCAGAGGCAATAATGGCTTCATCCATGCTGCTCATTAAAGCAGACAAGTACTCAGATTGCATCATTGGAGAGGCAGGCGCAGTGTTCATTAAAAAGCAACCGGTTTGTCTATTAAAGGTAAAAGAGAATATTTCTCACTGAAGTTGATTTACATCAGCCAACCATTAAAATTGAGTGAGAATTCAGCGATTAGGACAATAATAACCTATAGAGTTAAGGGGCGGGTTGACTTTTGTCATAGTTGTGTCTAAGAATACTCATAAACAAAAGCGGTTCTTGTCTTTAGGTTTACAATTCGGGATAAAGTTATTATCCCAAACCGGACTACAATGTTTACAAACCTCAAAGTCAAAGCTGATATGAAAAAGGTTCTCGTGATCGAGGATAATACCGATATCCTCGAGAACACAGCCGAGATCCTTGAATTATCAAACTACCAGGTCTTTAAGGCGGAGAACGGTAAAATGGGCATTGAGCAGGCATTAGCTAAAAAGCCGGATTTGATCTTGTGCGACATCATGATGCCCGAACTGGACGGCTATGGTGTATTGCACATGGTGCAAAAGAACCCTGAACTACAGAACATTCCTTTTATTTTTCTTACTGCCAAGACCGAGCAAACGGACATCAGGAAAGGAATGTCGCAAGGAGCCGATGATTATATAACAAAGCCTTTCGACGCTACCGATTTGCTGACTGCCATTGAAGGAAGACTGAAGAAAGCCGATATGGTGAAAAGAAAGATTGACGAAGGTATCACCGGTGTTCACCAGTTGATCTCTATAGCAGGAGGCGAAAAGACTCTAGATGAATTTGTTGAAGGCAGGCACTTTGATAAGTACAAAAAACGGCAGAGGATATTTACAGAAGGCAATCACCCGGTGAGGCTATATTATGTGGTGAAAGGCAAGGTGAAGGTCTTCAAAACCAATGAAGACGGTAAAGAACTGATAGTGCATATTGTAAACGAAGGAGAGTTCTTTGGATATACTGCCATGCTAGAGAATTCTGTTTACAAAGAGAGTGCAGACGCATTGGAAGATTCTGAAATTGCTGCTATACCGAGGAATGAATTTGAGGAGCTTATGAACTCACATCCTGAAGTCTCCAGGAAGTTTATTAAGATTCTCGCGAGTGATGTGGTGGAGAAAGAAGAGCAGTTGATTCATCTTGCTTATAATTCTCTTCGTCGAAAAGTCGCTGACGCATTGATAATTGTTTCAAACAGGTACAAAAACAAACCAGACATTAATCTAAGCCGGGAGAATCTTGCAGCGATAGCAGGCACCGCAACGGAGTCGTTGATCAGGACATTAACTGACTTTAAAGCCGAGAAGCTGATTGACGTGAAAGAAGGTCGCATTACGATTCTGAATTACGAGAAACTACAGCACCTGGTTAATTAATTACCTACTTACACCTGTCATTCATTTCTGTGACCACTGTCATTGAATGACAGTGCCTGTTATTCTACCTTTCCAATTGCAACTGCATTATTTGAAGTTAAAACTCATTTTATGAAACTCAATATGAGCGTGCCAGATAGGTTGGTTCGCCTGCTTATTGCCATTGTAATTACAGTTCTTTATTACACGAATGTTCTTACAGGTGTATGGGCGTATGTTTTTGTTTTGATTGCGTGTCTTTTACTTGCTACTGCTATTGTGGGTATATGCCCGGTTTACAGCATTTTCGGGATTAACACACAATCAAAACACGACAAGAGAGTCCATAATCAATAAGCTTGTATACACAACCTAATGGTGATTTTCTATATATCAAAATGCCCTGGCCATTAAAATCCACAGCAGCCTTGCGTTTTAGCTGATTGGATGATAATCAACTGATTAGTTGTGATTTGCAACGACTGACAACAATCAACAGAAGGCCTTCCTGTTATCATTGTACACTGCAATTAATGCATTTAATTTCTACCTGGTTTTTCATAGGATATTGGATCAAATAACAGGGCTGGATTTTTATCCGGCCTTTCTTTAGTGGGTTAAAAGGCAAAATATGTTTTTGCTCTTTTATATTCCTCTGCTTAGTTGCATTTAGACGTGATTGCTGTCACAGGTTTCAATGATAGCTGTCATTGAATGCACGATCGGCATTCATAAAACTTTGCACTGAGATGACCACATTGAAAATGTTTTTATCATCATAAAATATATCTATGAATAAATTGTTGTTGTACTTCACTGTGATAGCAATCCTATCCTGCTATATAAAAGTCTCTTATGCACAGGAAGATACCATGAAGTCTTTACCAGCTGTTGTGATACATTCCAGGAGCAATGTAGAGAAAGCAGTTACCAGTGCTTTTGATAAAAGGTTTAGAGATGCCATGGATGCGCAATGGTATAAAATGAACAAGAATTACCTGGTGACGTTCATCGCTACTGATATGAAGAACAGTGCCTTATTTAAACAAAACGGGCGATTAATTTATCATGTCAGTTATGGTACTGAACAGCACTTACCTGTTTCAGTAAAAAAGCAGGTGCAGGATTCTTACCGGGATTATAATGTTACACGCGCTGTGAATGTAAAGATGAATGATCGTGATGTGTGGATGGTAAACCTGGAAGGTACAAAGCGCTACCTTATTGTTGCTGTCGAAGATGGTGAATTGATAGAAATGGAAACAGTTAAAAAGGCATCTTAGGACACGATCATAGAGGCGGAAATATCACGATAGTTAATGTTTTGTACTTTCATAACAGGAAGTATTCTTTATTTATGGAGAAATAGGAGTATGTAGCCCGTGCAACGGATAATGTAGATCTACATGCAAACAACTTACCGAAATGAAAGTATACCATCAACTAACATTAGTCTTAATCCTGCTTTTTAGCTTCAGTTCTTCCGATGCTCAAAATGGAACAAAGTTCCAGGTGCAAAAGGCATTAACACTCTGGAATGATGCAGCAAAGCATGCCAACCTGGAGAAGTTCATGTCCTTTTTTGATGAGTCGGAAAATATAATGTTGGTTGGCTCTGACAGTGGTGAGATTTTTAAAGGCAAGAAGCAAATCAGGTCATGGCTGGGGGGGCTATTTGAACATCATAGCTTTCAGTGGGAGATGAACCGAATAGACATCGACTCTTATCAGAACACTACCTGGGTATTCGTTGATGGAGCTATGATAGTTACCAATGACAAGGGGAACAGGAACAAAACTCCGTATAGATTTTCAGGTGTATTAATTAAAAAAGGTAATCAGTGGAAATGGCGCCTCTTTGACGGTTCAATACCAAAGGGAGAATAACAGAACTAGAATGAAAGAAGATTTTTATTTCTGCTCTTCCCAGAATAATATTTTCTTAAAGGCACTCGCTGCATGATGTACTTGCACCATCCAGTCTTCGGCTGCAGCTCCATCTGCTCCATCTGAAATGTATTTCAGGCACAAAAAAGGTATGGTTTCTTTCATAGCTATCGAGGCTAATGCGAAAGCCTCCATTTCAATTACATTGTAATCTGCAGATAAATGGTTTATTTCAAAACTATCACCAGTGCCACAAGTGCCTTGAGTTAGTCCTTGCAAACTGATTCCGTAATTCAGTTCAGGTGCCATACCAGAAAAAGGAGTTTCATACTTCTTAAATCCTAATCCTGTAGCATCCATGTCTCTCTGTATGAACTTTGTGCAACAGATCACTT
>JBLNAY010000324.1:0-2663 GCA_050259715.1 Candidatus Dadabacteria bacterium | reverse complement strand
TGGAGACAGAATGCATTGTGTCTCCACAAACAAAAATCAATTTGGCCCACAATCAAAAAACCTTGGCGCCATTATTAGAGGATTTAAATCTGCAGTCACAATAAAGGCAAGAACTATTAATTCATTTTTTGGCTGGCAATCACTTTATCATGATCATGTTATACGTAATGAATCTTCATACAATAAAATAAAAAATTATATAATTAATACACCTGCCCATTGGGAAAAGGATGATCTACAATTACAAGGAAAGGAGACGGGAAGCATCCCGTCTCTACAATAGATACAAAAACATCTCTTTTTTAAACCAATGACTATCAGTATTGATACCGCATTTTGCTGATTTTAATCAGCTTATTCCCTCCCACACCAATTTAAATTTAACCAGCAAATCAAAACTCGTTTAGTGCACTTTCACCACGTGAAAGATGTTGCTGTTTGTTCTTTAGAAAATAAAATATTTTGTCATGTTAGTTGCCCGTTCTTTTAGACCCATCAGTTTCCAGTGGTCTGATATCAGTGCATACCTGTATGCTACTCTTTTTGCAATTGGTAACCTCGTATTACCACAATTATGTCACTTCATCCCTTCAGGCGGACCAATGTTCCTACCGATCTACTTTTTTACCCTTATCGCTGCTTATAAATTTGGATTAAAAGTCGGCCTGGTCACAGCAGTATTCTCCCCATTACTGAATTCCGTTTTATTTGGAATGCCGCCTATAGCCGTGTTACCGGTCATATTGGTTAAATCTGTTCTTCTCTCCGTATTAGCTGCTTATGTTGGTGCCCGGACTCAGAAGCTTTCTATCCTCTATTTGTTATATGTAGTACTTGGATACCAGCTTATCGGATCAACTATTGAATGGGCCATTACTCAAAGCTTTTCTGCCGCCACTTCGGATCTCACCATAGGAATCCCCGGGATGTTGTTGCAAGTGTTCGGAGGTTGGTTGCTGCTCAAAAAACTGGCTCTTTATGAACACTAAGTCATGGGATGAAATTAATGATCGACTCAATTCAATAGCATTTGAAGAGCCTTTTGATACTATAGTAGCTATTGCCAATGGTGGTGTGGTACCGGCAGCGCTTATCAACCAAAAATTACAGGTACAGTTGGAGCTATTGAAAGTTAATTACCGGGACGACAAACAACAACCTAAGTATGACGCACCAAAGTTGATGGAGAACATCCACTTTGATGTTAAAGGCAAAAAAGTATTGTTGGTTGAAGATCGTGTGAAGACCGGAGCTACATTGAATTATGCCAAAGAATTATTACAGGATGCAGCAATAGTAAAAACGTTTGCTGTAAATGGTAAAGCGGATTACTCTCTTTTTGATGAAGCCTGCTTTAGCTTTCCATGGATTATAAAAAATAAAAGAAAATAAACCCTAACAAATGAAACGGAGATTTTTCCTCAAAGCTGTTGCCCTTTCAGGTCTTGCATCCACTTTTAAGATGGTGGGAGGTACCGAACTAATGTCTCAAAAAGCAAAAGGATATGACCTTATTGCCGTTATGGGAGGAACACCTGAAGTCATGTTCAGGAAAGCCATAGCAGAAATGGGCGGCATGGGTAAGTATGTAAAACGTGGGAATCGTGTAACCATAAAACCAAACATCGGGTGGGATAGGTCACCTGAACTGGCTGCCAATACCAATCCTTTGCTGATTGCTGAAATGGTTAAGCAGTGCCTGCAGGCAGGAGCCAAAGAAGTACTCGTATTTGATCATACCTGTGACGACTGGAGAAAATGTTATAAGAACAGTGGAATTGAGGATGCCGTCAAGGCAGCCGGGGGTAAAATTGTTCCGGGACATGAAGAATCCTATTACCGCGAAATTGATCTTCCTAATGGAGTAAACCTAAAGAAGGCTAAAGTTCACGAGGCCATATTGGATTCAGATGTGTGGTTCAATGTCCCTGTATTAAAGAATCACGGGGGCGCTAAGATGACAGTGTCCATGAAAAACCTGATGGGTATTGTGTGGGATCGTCGCTACTTCCACAGCCATGATCTTCAACAATGCATTGCGGACATAAATACACTTGCTAAAAAGCCTGCTTTAAATGTAGTGGATGCCTATAGGGTTGTAAAATCTAATGGACCACAGGGCAGGTCAGAGTCTGACGTTGCATTGGCACAGGGACTATTCTTATCTGCTGACCCGGTTGCAGTTGATACTGCCTCTGTAAAGTTTTTCAACCAGATCTCCGCTATGGATCTTGAAAGCGTGAAGCATATTGGCAAAGCCGAAGCTTTGAACCTGGGCACTACAAAACTGGAGAAATTGAATGTAAAAAGAATCAAGGTGTAAGAATTTAAAATTTGGAATTTGGAATTTGGAATTGGAATAAGGGAGGCAATTAAAAATTTTAAATTTTAAATCCCGAATTAAAATCTCCTTCTATGAAGAAACTACGGGTAATAGTATCCCTCGTCTTTTTTAGTTTAATTACAGTTTACTTTTTAGACTTTGCGGATCTGTTACCTGTCCAGTTACACCTGCTTGAGAAATGGCAGTTTGTCCCCGCACTGCTGGCATTAAATACAATTGTGCTGGCAATATTGATTGGAGTAACACTTGTGCTGGGAAGAATATACTGCTCTACACTATGTCCTATGGGCATTTACCAGGACATCATGGATTGGGTTAG
>JBLNAY010000323.1:0-11667 GCA_050259715.1 Candidatus Dadabacteria bacterium | reverse complement strand
GAATTGAAGAGCAGCAACTAACTGCAGTGAAGCAGGCGGCGGAGGGAACCATTTTTTCTATATTGCTGGCGATCAGTTTTTCTCACCTGCTGAATGACACTCTTCAATCTTTAATTCCCGCTATATATCCATTGGTGAAGGAAAGTTTCCGGTTGAACTTTTCACAGGTAGGATTCATAACTTTTACCTTTCAATTAGCAGCCTCACTACTTCAGCCATTTATTGGATTTTATACAGACAAAAAACCTCAGCCATTCTCTTTGGCAATTGGTATGGCACTCACCCTTATTGGGCTGGTGATGGTTTCTTTCGCCAGTACCTACGCATGGCTTTTGGTTTCAGTCGGATTGATTGGCATAGGATCTTCGATCTTTCATCCGGAAGCTTCCAAGGTGGCTTATATGGCCTCAGGTGGAAGAAGAGGCCTCGCCCAATCTATATTCCAGGTGGGTGGTAACGCCGGCAGTGCTATTGGGCCTTTGCTCGCGGCCGCTATTATAGTTCCGGCAGGAAGGCAGAGTATTGTATGGTTTTCCATTCTTGCACTGGTTGCCATTATTGTACTGGTAAATATTGGTAAATGGTACCGGCAGAACATGCATCGTATAAGGAAGAGATCAGTCAATGCTGTTGCGGGTGATCATGTAACTCTCCCGGGAAAAAAGGTTGTGATTTCAGTCATTATCCTGCTGGTGCTTATCTTTTCCAAATACTTCTACCTGGCGAGCATGAGCTCTTACCTGACATTCTATCTCATGGATAAATTTCATATCTCAGTGCAGAGTTCCCAGATACACCTGTTCATCTTTTTAGGAGCCACAGCTGCTGGAACTTTATTAGGTGGACCTATTGGTGATCGCATTGGAAGAAAATATGTAATCTGGTTTTCTATTCTTGGAGTAGCTCCGTTCACACTATTGTTGCCCTATTCCAATCTTTTCTGGACAACGATCTTAACAGTGTTCATCGGGTTCATTTTAGCTTCTGCATTCTCTGCTATACTGGTTTATGCGCAGGAATTGTTACCCGGAAAAGTGGGATTGATATCAGGGTTGTTCTTTGGATTTGCCTTTGGAATGGGCGGTCTTGGATCAGCAGTGCTCGGCACACTGGCAGATCACACCAGCATACATTATGTGTATCATGTGTGTTCATTCCTGCCATTGATAGGATTACTGACAGGATTCCTGCCTAATCTAAATAAGAGAATATCAGTTCGATAATTACTTTATGCAGCGTTGAAGGTAGGACCCTGTTTAAAGGATTAAAGGATCAGGTAGAGCAACGATCAGGAATAGGTAAATCCTTTAACCCAATAAACCATGGTCTTATAGAAGGATGGATTTAAACAGGTATTGGTAATCAATAAATAGGATATCGGTTGTCAGGGATATTGGAACAATCACACAGGCTGCTACATCGTCAAATTATAGGATATTGTCTTTTACAGGAGCCAGATGTATTGTAAACACCGATAGCATCCTGCTTATTGCAATTAATTGTCGTTTTAACATTTCATTTAAGTTGTAAACTTCACCTCGCTGGTTCATTTCTTGTGTTTTGAATTGTATGCCTTTAAAGACTATTAAAGTATACATCCTGTTTATTTCAGGCTGTGTGTTTTTCTCCTGTCATAATATAAAAGAAGCTATAGGCAATTCTCTGATTCGTACTACTTCTTTACCCTATTATTCTTACACGAATGACACAGATCTTGATGTGCTCGTAAATGACATTGGTTCACGACGAATTGTACTCTTAGGAGAGTCTTCCCATGGTACTGCAGAATTTTACACCTGGCGTGCAGCACTAACGAATAAACTAATTAAAGACAAAGGATTTAATCTTATTGCTGTTGAGGGTGATTGGACAAATATTTACAAGCTGAACCATTATATCAATGATACCGATGTTGATAGTTCAAAACTGGCGGAGATATTAAATTCAAATCACAGGTGGCCTGAATGGTTATGGGCTAATCGTGAATTCGCCTCTTTTGTTCAATGGTTGAAGCAATATAAACAGCAATATGCACCAGCAAGTACCCGGTTTGGTGTTTATGGATTGGATGTGTTTGCATTTGCAGATGCATTAAATGCATTGATACCATTGTTACCTGATTCTATTTCCTCCAATGCTGCACGAACGGCCGCTAATTGCTTAAGGCCTTATGGAGTAGATGCTTTAAAATATTCTTCTGCTGTTGCTGGACGTAAGCGCGGATGTGCTGAAGAAATTAAATTGCTTTGGAACCTTGTTAACACAAGCTCTAATCAAAAGCTGAAGACCCCTGATAAATTTCTGCAACTTCAATTAGCCTCAGTTGTTTATGATGGTGAACGGTATTTTCGTTCACATAATGAACTCACTTCGTGGAACACAAGGGAACATCATATGCAGGAGACCATTGCAAGATTGTTGAAGTATGCGGGAAGCAATTCAAAGATCATCGTGTGGGCACATAACACTCATGTAGGGGATGCGCATTACACAGATATGTCAACAAGGGAAAGGACGAACCTTGGAGAGCTGTTGCGAAAGCAATGGGGTGAAAAGAACGTGTATATTGTTGGATCCGGCTTTTATAAGGGGACAATTCTTTCTGCAAAATCATGGGGAGCAGCTGCCGAAAATATCCAGGTCGTACCTGCAAAGAAAGGTAGCTGGGAAGAGATGATCCATAGCACAAATGGTGTAGATGAAATTCTTCTCTCTTCAGATCTTAAGTCCAATAAACAGGTAGGTACATGGATTCAGCAACGGTCCATTGGAGTAGCCAATTCGGTTACTTATATTCCTTCTGTTATTCCCCGCAGGTATGATGCCTTTGTTTATTTTGAAACTACACATCCTTTGCACCCTCTCTGATGTAATCTGAATTCTACAAAGGTGTAGAGGCTGTCTTAACGAATATTCAAAAGACTTTTTACAGATCAGTTTTTGGCATGGTTTTGAAACCAGTTACCGTAAATTCCCAACTATGGAAATGACGAATAATATGGAACAAAAAAGAAGAAGAAAGATCATTCAGAAAACACCTGTATTAGTTCGCTCAGTAAAAGCAGGACAAGGTCATGTAGGTATTTGGACAAAACAATCCTCATCAGTGAATAATCTTTGGAAATAATATCAGGATTTAAATGTGCAGCAATGAAGTATAAGTTTTCCAGTGTGTTAAATAGCGATTATAATGCACTAAAGGAATTTATTGACGAGAAGGAAGAGGTGACAAAATATGAGTTCCTCGATAAGTGTAGTGGTAAGATTCCTTTTGACCTGCTGCAACTCGTAAGAGAATTAGAATTTGAATTTATCGGGAAGGATGAAGATGGAGAATTGTATCTGAGTTAGTGCGAACTGGTATTCATCCTTTCTTTGCTTTCAGTAAACAGCAGTGGCCCTGGTTGTGTCCAGGACCACTGCTGTTATTGTTTTATTATATTAACTGGTTTGCGTCCTTATTAAAAGTCTTTTAAACCTGTTGCCGATCTGTCTTCAAACTGTGGACGTGGAGGACTGATTCTTGGATGAGTTTTAACCAGTTTCATTGCTTCTTCCACTGCACGTTTTAATTGTGGATCATTTCCCTTTGCTAGTTCTGCCGGATCATCCCACACTTCTATTTCAGGCTTAATACCATAACCTTCAGCAAACCATTTTCCATCAGCACCATATAAACGAGCATCCGGAACAGTAAATCCTCCGCCATCAATACTGCTATGACCTGTGGCAGGACCTACCAGTATTCCCAAAGTTCTTTCACCTACAATCGGACCCATATTGAGTTGTTGAAAAGCCCAGGGGAAAGCATCTCCACCGGATCCTGCCCAGCCATTGATCAACATAACTTTTGGAGCATTGTTAGCTTTATCAGGATGACGGGTTACATCGGCATTTCTCCATGAGATGTTATATACAACCGGCCGGTTGAGCATTTCAATAAAACGATCCCCCAGTTGACCACCTGCATTAAAGCGTTCGTCAATTACAAAACCCTGCTTATCCACCTGTGCATAGAACTGTCGCATCAATTCTGTTTGTCCATCTGTGCCTGTATTAGGCATGTACATATAGCCTAATTGTCCTCCGGAGAGTTCTTCCACTTTCCTGCGGTTATTTTCAATCCATTCCAGGTTTCTTAATCTTTGTTCCTGGTTGGGTTGAAGGGTTGTGATAATTACTTCTCTTGATCCTTCCAGTGAGGGTTTGCTGTTTACTCTTAGTGCTACTGCTCTACCTGCTAAACCTTCAAACATAGCATAGGGGTCTAAAGCAGGATCTAAAGGGCGGCCATTAACTGAAAGTATATAATCTCCTTCCTTCACATTTATGCCCGGCTGTTCCAATGGTGAGCGAACCTCACTATCCCAGGGAGCTCCCTGCACTATCCTCTTTACTTTGTATGTGTTATTATCCAATACCCAGTCAATTCCGAGGAAGCCGTTGGTCCTGTTTCTTGCCTGCTCTACATCACCGCCACCTGCATAGGTATGACCTGCACTTAATTCGGATATCATTTCCTGTTGAATGTTGCTTACATCCCAACGGGTAATTGCATTATCCAATAACGCGCTATACTCTTTTTTTACTCCCTCCCAATCTACTTTATGCATAGAAGGATCATAGAAGAAATCGCGATAACTTCTCCATGTATCAGTAAAGATTTCTTTCCACTCTTCCTTTGGTTGTAAAACCATTTCCATTTCATTTGTTCTAAGCACTTTGTCTATCTTCTGATCGGGCATTGCTTTTATTATTCCAAATCCCCTTTGATCTCTCACTAATATAGTTTTACCATCAGCAGATGGAGAAGCGCCCATGATATTAGCAATAATCATTTTTTCTTCTCTCTTATCTATATCAAACTGGTAAATGGAAGGAGTGGCGGGACCACTGCCCAAATTTGTTATACGTCCATAAAGGAGCTTTCCTTCTGTTGGAAATATTTCAACAATATTACCTGCAGGTACCGGCAGTATTTCTATTCTTCTTTCCAGGTTGACAGGCATTATTGCAGTTGAAACGGCAGCACCAGGTTTTGTTTTTTTCGTTGTATCTGCACCTGGTTTTACGGCAACATCCTGCTTGGAGCTGTCACTAATCTTTATTTCATCGTTACGCGGAAACAACAGTGCAGGAGTGGAAGGATTCAGGGCAGCTACCGCAATTTGTGTAGTGTTGGGATAAATCCATGTATTATCAAGATTACTGTAGGCAGGATTGAAACTCCGGTCAGTGGTGAAGTAAATGTATTTACCTGCTACATCAAATACTGGGTTGCCATCGTTGTAAAAACCAGAAGTGGCCTGTTGAAGTTTTTTGTTTTCGAGGCTATATAGGTAAATGGCATTGTTGTGATTGGCTCCCTGTTTTGCATAAGTGATCCATTTGCTGTCTGGTGACCAGGCGGGTTCAAATCCCTGGAGTCCATTGCTGTAGGTCTGTTGAGTGGTTTTATCAATCAGGCTCAATTCACCTGCAGGAACAGTAAGAAGATGAATTTCCTGTTTATCATTGATAAAAACAATCTTGCGGCTATCCGGAGACCAGGTTAGCTTCCATCCCATTCCATTTTTGAAATTCGTTATCTTTTTAACCTCGGAAGACTTGTTGTCGCGCAGGTAAATATTATGTTCTCCGTCGGCATCACTCCAGTAAGCAAGCCATCTACCGTTAGGTGAGAAAGATGGATTTCTTTCAAAGGCGCCACTGGTATTCGTCAGGTTAATGATCACTCCATTTTCTGCAGGGATACTAAACAGTTCACCTCTTGCTTCAAACACAGACCTTTTTGCATCAGGTGATAACTGGAAGTTACGTATGTTGTTTCCAACATTCACTGTTCGCGGCATGAGTGTAGACATATCAGAAACCACATTCACCTTCACTTCTGAATATTTGTTTGTAGAGAGATTCAGCAGGTATAATTTGCCGCCGGCGACAAACACAACATCATCAGGACCTGCTGCCATGTGATTAATATCTTCCTGTAAAAAATTAGTTAGCTGTTGCGCCTTCTTTGTCTCATGATCATACACCCAGATGTTGCGCCGTTTATTAGGGCCAGCATCTGATACGTAGTAAATTTTCTCCTTCACCCATGCAGGCTTTCCTTCCGTTGCAGGTGAATTGGTGATGTTTTCTGCTGTTCCTTTTTCAAAGTTATAAATAATGATGTCGGAAGCGAGTCCGCTCCTGATGCGTTTAAATGGGTAATCTTCTGTGATCTTCGTAACGTAGGCAAAATTTTCACCACCGGGGCAGAAAGATCCAAGTTCACCGTAAGGGATAGGTAGTTTTTCAGGCATACCACCCTTGGCCGGTACTAAATAAAACTGGCTGGTCCTTGAAATACCGCTTTCTCTTGCAGAAGCGAAGAGTACTTTCTTTCCATCAGGATACCAGTCAACAACCCGATCATTCATGGCAGTCCAGGTTAATCGTGTGGGTACTCCCCCGGTAACAGGAATAGTGTATGCATCCATATTGCCATCATAAGTAGCGCTGAAGGCAAGCGTCTTGCCATCGGGCGAAAAACGCGGGTAGCTTTCTTCACCGGTAGAAGATGTAAGGCGGATAGCAGTGCCTCCCGTCTTCGGCACAATCCAGATATCACCACCATAAACAAAGGCGATTTGAGTTTGGGAAACATCGGGATAGCGAAATAAGCGGGCATCAATTTGTGCGGAAACAGTAATACCACTGAGTAGTACTAAACAGGTAAAGAACAGAGATTTCATTTGCAGTAGTTTCAGGGTTAATGGGAGCCATTAAGTTACTGAACTTTTGCACAAATACACAATAGTTTTCCTCCAGGTATTTGCCCTGTTTGTGGTCTGTCTTAAAAGATGTTTAGGTTTTATTATTGGGTACCTTACTAATTCGAATTTATCAAAATGGAGTACTCAATTTAAGCTTCTTGTAAATAAAGGGTAGACCGGAAAGGTAGAGGGATGTAGCAGGTGTTATACGCTGACAGTTACAGGTTGGAGTTGCTGATTTTGAAGTTCTTCACTGATAGCTGATGCCAGCTCTGTTTCAAGATCTTTGATCCAACGAGGCACCTGTTGCCATATACCCCAGTTACCATCGGGATACCTGATCATCTTAAAGTTTTGTCCTTCACCGGATACCCAGTAAGCCATTTCCTCTCTTTCTTTTACGGAGTGAAATGCGAATTCAATCTTTTGAATCCTTTTCGTGAAATTACTCATTGTCTAATGTGTTTTGAATCCTGTTTGTATTAGAACATTCACTTCATTCATTAACATCAAAAGTTAAAGAAGAATCTACAAGTAAGGCTAACTACGATGCTGCAGGAGAAGCAGGATAATTAACAATTTACTGTTGTGAGGTCAACAGGACAGATGTGAAGGTACTATTTCCATTTGAAATTTTATCAACTGTTGCAATAAATAACATTTAGAACATAGTTCTAAAAAATACAGGGATCTTTTATTGAGTGGCATTTAAGGATTAAGGCTGTTAAAAGAAGAGGCAGCCCTGGTTTGCCCCGGGTATAAAGGAATAATATTTGCCTCTGTAAGCAGGTAATCTCAAAAACAGCTATATTGTACTACTTTAGGAGCACTCCGCTCCTTAAAATTATTATATGTATACACAAACCTGGAACAAATACCTGCCTGTTATCAGGATTTTGTTGAAAAGAGCCTTGTCGGCACCGCAAACTTTAGATCTTAATTCAATTGATTTTGAAAAGGGAGGAGCTTCCTCAAAGAGCACTCACAAATTCACTATGACATTTAAGAATGGCCGGTTAGACCATGCCAAAGGATTGAATCCAAAGGGCCGCGATCTCGCCACTGTTTTGCTGCAGGACGCCGGTATTAAACACATGTTCACAGAGCATGAATACAATATTACTCTTACCAATAAATTCCAGCTGGGCATCAATGCCATAGCACCCGAAGTTCAAACACCTGCCCTGGAAGCGGCGGGGGATAATAACGAGTAGGCCCGGGATACGGAATGTCAGCTTAAAGATTCAGGATTCCAGATGCGGGATGCGGGATACGTCTAATCTGGACAAAATGCCTGGAAAATAATAGTGCACTTCTACACTAGTTTTCAATAGACTTTTAATGAGGTTTGGATACCATTTAGTAAGCTTTCGGTAAGCTTTTGGTAAACTTTTCTCCATGCAAAAGCTATGCATACTCCATGCAAAAGCTTACCAAACGTTTATCCGAAAGGGGGAATACAAGAAGCGGGATAAGGCATTCCCGATTCTGGATTCTGGATTTTGGAAACAGCCGGATTGTAAATGTGGTATGCAGGATTGGGTCTTCGGCCCTGACCTGGGTTCAACCGCAGTAATGGCGTCCGCTGTATCAATAAAAGGTTAAAACAAAAAAGAGCTGCCCATCGAAAATACGAGGAGACAGCCCTTAAAGAGCCAACTATCAGATTCGAACTGACGACCCTTTCATTACGAATGAAATGCTCTACCAGCTGAGCTAAGTTGGCCTTTGTAACTCATCATAAAAGTATAATGAGTTTGGTAAAAATCAAGTGAACCACTGATTTTATGTTCGTGTGAAGTCATATTTATCACTGATTTTCATCATAATCCATCAATTCTCATCCTTCTACTTTTATCGCTCAACCATAGAATAATTATGGAAACTATTACCAAAGAGGTTTCAAAGCCTGAAAAACTAGAGAAAACCACGGTTTCATCCATTATGGATGGTAACGAGGCCGCAGCATACGTTGCTTATAAAACAAGTGAGGTCTGCGCCATTTATCCTATTACTCCTTCCTCTTCCATGGGCGAATGGGCAGATGAGTGGAGCAGTAAAGAAATTAAAAATATTTACGGTGAAGTCCCTAAAGTAGTTGAGATGCAGAGTGAAGCCGGTGCTGCCGGTGCTATTCACGGTGCATTGCAGGGTGGTGCGCTGGCATCCACCTTTACCTGTTCACAGGGCCTGTTGCTGATGATCCCGAACATGTACAAGATTGCGGGAGAATTAACACCTACCGTATTCCATATTGCCGCAAGAGCATTGGCTACCCACGCGCTTTCCATTTTTGGAGATCACAGCGACGTGATGGCCACCCGTTCTACCGGCTTTGCCATGTTGTTTGGTAATAACCCGCAGCAGGCAATGGACATGGGCCTGATTGCAACTGCCGCTACTTTAAAAGCACGTGTTCCTTTCCTGAACATCTTTGATGGTTTCCGCACTTCCCACGAACTGAACAAAGTAGAAGTGATCCCGGATAGCATCATTAGTTCTATGATCGATGAAGAAGCAGTAAACAGGCATCGTCATCGTTCATTGAATCCTGCAGCCCCGGTTATCAGGGGTACTGCCCAAAATCCTGATGTTTACTTCCAAAGCCGTGAAGCATGCAATACTTACTATGAGCAGGCTCCTGAATTTGTGTTGGAAGCCATGAAGAAATTTGAAGCCCTGACCGGCCGTTCTTATAAATTATTTGATTATTACGGTGACCCGCAAGCAGAGCGCATTGTTATAATCATGGGTTCTGGTGTAGGTCCTGTAAAAGAAGTAACTGACTACCTGAATAAACAGGGTGAAAAAGTTGGTTATCTAAACATACATCTTTACAGGCCATTCTCTATTCAGCACTTTATTGAAGTAATTCCAACCTCCGTTAAATCAATCGCTGTTCTTGACCGTTGTAAAGAACCAGGTGCAATTGGTGAGCCTCTGTACATGGATATAGTAAATGCATTCCAGCGTGGTTGGACAGGAGCACAGCCAAAGATTGTTGGTGGCCGCTACGGTTTGGCTTCTAAAGAATTCAACCCGGGAATGGTGAAAGCCGTATTTGATGAACTGAAGAAAGAGCAACCTAAACAAAGCTTCACAGTCGGTATTGAAGATGACGTAACACACACCAGCCTTACATGGGATAAGACATTCTCTCTGGATGAGCAACATTTATTCCGTGGCTTGTTCTTCGGCCTTGGTGCTGATGGTACGGTGAGTGCCAACAAGAACACCATTAAGATCATTGGTGATGTTACACCGAATTTCATACAGGGTTACTTTGTATATGATTCCAAGAAATCAGGTTCTTTAACGGTATCACACCTGCGTTTCAGCGATAAGCCCATTAATTCTACTTACCTGGTTAACTCAGCCAACTTTATTGCCGTTCACCACTATCCATATCTCAAGCAATATGATGTGCTGAAGGATGCAGCTAAAGGTGCTACATTCTTATTGAATGCTCCTTATGCACCAGAAGAAGTTTGGTTCCAGTTGCCTCAGAAAATACAGGAAGAAATCATCAGCAAAGAACTGAAGTTCTACGTGGTGAATGCCTCCCGTGTTGCAAGGGAAACAGGAATGGGTAGCCGTGTAAACGGTATCCTCCAGACCTGCTTCTTTGCTATCTCTAACGTGATTCCAAAAGATGAAGCAGTAAAACACATTAAGGCTGCTATTAAGAAGACTTATGGCCGTAAAGGTGATGCTGTAGTTCAGAAGAACTTTGTTGCCATTGACAAGACTTTGGAAAACCTGTTCCAGGTAGATTACTCCGGTTACAAAGTAGGTAACAATACTACTAATGCGTCAATCAATGGTAATGCATCTGAATTCATTCAGAATGTTTTAGGTAAGATCATTGGTGGTGAAGGTGATGAACTTCCGGTTAGCGCCTTCCCTGTTGACGGAACTTATCCTACCGGAACTACCAAGTTCGAAAAGAGAAACATTGCCGACATCGTACCTACATGGGATAAAGACCTTTGCTCCCAGTGCGGTAAGTGTTATATAGTATGTCCTCACGCAGCTATTCGTGTGAAGGTTTATGATAAAGAAAACCTGTCAAATGCTCCCGGGACCTTCAAGTTCACTGACCCGATTGGTAAAGAGTTCTTTAAAGATAAAGAAGCTTATAGCCTGCAGGTGTCAGTTGAAGACTGTACGGGATGTAAACTCTGTACCGAGGTTTGCCCCATCGAGAGCAAGACTCAACCAGGACATAAGGCTATCGACATGGTAGATATTCTGCCAATCCGGGAAGCAGAAAAAGAAAACTGGGACTTCTTCCTTGGCCTGCCCGATATTGATCGTTCAAGGGTAAATAAGACAACTGTGAAAGGGTCACAATTACTGGAGCCATTATTTGAGTTCTCCGGTGCTTGTAGCGGTTGTGGTGAAACTCCATATCTGAAGTTGTTGACACAGTTGTTTGGCGACAGGATGCTCGTGGCAAATGCTACCGGATGTTCTTCAATCTATGGTGCTAACCTGCCAACCACTCCTTGGACTACTAACAGCGAAGGTTGCGGACCGGCATGGGCTAACTCACTGTTCGAAGACAACGCTGAATTTGGACTCGGCATCAAGCTCGCTTCTGATAAGAAGAGGGAAATGGCACTCCGCCTGTTGAAGAATCTTCGTGAAGAAATAGGAAGTGAACTGACTGATGCTATCCTTGCCAACGCAGAAAGCACAGAAGCTGACCTGGCACAACAACGCAGAAATATTCGGGCTCTGAAAGTTAGATTGTCAGAACTGAAGATAGATGCAGCCTGGAGGTTATATCAACTCGCCGATTCTATTGAGAAGAAATCAATGTGGATCATCGGTGGTGACGGATGGGCATATGACATTGGATTCGGTGGTCTCGACCATGTGTTGAGCACAGGTGAGAATGTAA
>JBLNAY010000322.1:0-7497 GCA_050259715.1 Candidatus Dadabacteria bacterium | reverse complement strand
AAAGGCTTGGATGGACAGGCGATGCACAGGCATTCTCCCGCACAGCATCCTACAATATGGACGTGAAGAATTTCTTTACAAAATGGCTGAAGGATGTAGCTGCCGACCAGTTACCATCAGGGGCAGTGCCTTTTGTTATTCCCAATGTGCTGGGGCCTAACTCTGTTGCTTCAGCAGGATGGGCCGATGTGGCAACCATAATTCCGTGGAATATGTATCTCGCTTATGGAGATACTGCAATTCTGCAGCAGCAGTATGAAAGCATGAAGAACTGGGTTTCTTATATGCGCAACAACTCCACTAATGATCTATGGAATAAAGGTTTTCACTTTGGTGACTGGCTGTTCTACCGCCCGGCAGATGATAACGATGGCAGGGCTGCTGTTACTGATAAATACCTGATAGCTCAATGCTTCTATGCGTATTCAACTGAACTGGTTCTAAATACTGCAACTGTATTGGGTAAAACCGAAGATGTGAAGACCTATACGGAACTGTTGGAGAGAATAAAAAATGCTTTCTTAAAAGAATATGTTACTCCTTCAGGGCGGCTGGTTTCCGGTACACAAACAGCATATGTATTGGCCCTAAATTTTGACATGTTACCCAAAGGATTGCAGCAACAGGCAGCTAAAAGACTGGTAGAAAATATTGCATCCTATAATAATCATCTCACCACAGGATTCCTTGGTACTCCTTACCTGTGCCATGTATTATCAAGGTTTGGTTATACAGATGTGGCATATAAACTTTTATTGCAGGAAAGCTATCCTTCGTGGTTATACCCGGTGAAGATGGGAGCTACTACTATCTGGGAAAGATGGGATGGACAAAAACCCGATGGAAGTTTTCAGACTCCCGGGATGAATTCATTTAATCACTATGCCTATGGAGCTATTGGCGATTGGATGTATAGAATAATAGCCGGAATTGATACTTACGCAGATGCACCTGGTTATAGAAAAATCAAGATCCAGCCACACATGGAATCTGGGATCAATGAAGTTGCTGCCAATTATGAAACCAGTTACGGTTTAGTAGGTTCTCACTGGAAGAGCGACAGCAACCAGGTGCAAATGGATGTGGTAATCCCGGCTAATACCCGTGCGATTATCTATATACCTGCCAAAGAACCAACATTGATCGAAGAATCTAATCAACCGCTCCGGCACGTTGTTGAGTTAAAGGTGATTGGCAGGGAGAAAGAGTATGTAATGTTAGAATCAGGATCAGGAAAATACTCCTTCACTATTAAAAAGCAGTAGGACCTTTCAGGTCCCCTGCTTATCTCTTCATTGCAAGAGTTACCAGCATCTCGTTTTCTGATGCCTGGTGCTGTTTCTGCCATGCGATAGCAGAGGCTTCCAGTACATTGTTTAACCTGGTCAGCACCTTCTTACGGTTTACGTTGATTTTCATTCCATTCACTGCCTCTTTGTACATTAAAACATTCTCATTTGTATAAAAGTAAATGATGGAATTTTTGGGGTTCTTTTTATTACTTTCAATAACCCAGTATCCTTTAGGTCCCACCCACTTAAAAGGTATAAAAGGATTATGTGACTTGTCTGACGGATCATATGCTTTGGCTGAACAGAAGTTCATAACGCAGGTGCCGAGAAGGGCAAATAACAGCACAGATAGTTTCTTTCTCATAAAATAAATTTTATGTGATTATTGTATAGTATAGGTGCTTTGAGATTAACAGTTTCCAGTTGAAGGTTTGTAAAGCCGCACTTGACATGCGGCTTTAGGGAAATGGCTGCTTCTACCTGAATACTTACCCTTTATGATAGATCTTCTTTAAATAAAGGTTACCGGCATCATCAGACCTGAGATCAATCCAGGATTTCTTATCCTCAAGTGTCACATAATAGTTGACCATATTGTTCATTGTAACTTCTACAACTCCGAATATTTGTTGAACAGGGTATTCTTCCTTAATTGATTTTACCACCTGCATTGGTAGGTTCTGCTCTTTATAATACCTGATGGATCTCAACATGTTTCCTTCCTGGTCATAAGTAATCCGGCATAGCATATCACCTTGCTGGAAACTGACGCCAAATAAAGCACCGGCAAGTGAGCTATTCTCACTCCACTTTATGTCTTTAGCATATGGGAAGAATTTGTGAAAAGCGTTCAAAACCTGCTGACTGGGATCTACTGCTGAGGCATACAAACTGACAGAACAAAATAAGGTAAGTGCAAATAAAAGCTTCTTCATGACGGTCGATTTTTATGGTTAATTAAAAGGTTACAAGTTTGAAATTCCAGCCGTGATATTATTCCATTCTAAAATCAAAGGAGGATTTGCAGTAAAGTTTAGAAGGGCGAAATCTTGAAAGCTGGTACTCGGTTTTGGATAGAATAATTGACGACGTGAAGGTAGGGAACCCAATAAGGGTAAACCAAATTTTGAGCAAGACAATTGATGGACCTGTGGGTGACAATATTAGGACAAGACAACGGACAAAAACTGGACAACTTACAGTAATGTTCTGAGTGCCATACAGTTACTTCTTTAGTGGAAATTTAATTTGTTAAGGAAAATATAATGCGTCTTAATCACACAATAACCGCGTTTATTGTTTTTAAGAAAAAAAGAAGTTCCTGTTATTAAGAGGGATTAGAGAAAATCGTGGTGGGAAGAACCTAAATGCTCGCTAAATAGGTCTCTATATTTTCGTGATGATTAAGATTCAGCCTCTGGCGCAGCCGTTGCCTGCTTTTATGAACACTATCCACGGAGATACCTAATATGGATGCCATTTGCCTGCTGGAAAGATGCAAACGGGTTAAAGCAGCCATACGTTGTTCTGCCAGCGTAATGTCGGAGACCTTTTCTTTCAGTTTTAAAAAGAATCCGGGGAAGATCTTTTCAAACAGGATTTTAAATTTATCCAGGTCTTCTTCTGTAAGGATAGAAAATTGGGTTAACTGGTGCATCCACTCCTGTTTTTCTGAATTGTTCAACTCTTCATTAACCTGGTGTTCCAGCTTTTTTATGAGCAAGGATTTCTCAATGAGGTTTTGAGTAAACATCTCCAATTGTTCCCTCGCGTAAGCAACTTCTGCTTCAGCAGCGGCTTTTTGCTGAAGCATTAACTCCTGGTGGTGCATCAGTTTTTGTTTCTGGCTATATAATAATAAGATGACTATAATAGCCGCCATTATAATACCGACTATGATGAAGTTTCGTTTCTGTTCTTCCGTTATTCTTTGTGCCTGCAGATTTTTAATCGTAAATGTATTCTTTTGATTATTTATCCTCAATTGTGCAATATCAAGGCTGCTTCTTGCAGCAACCGATTCCAGCGAATCATGAATGTCGTGATATAAATGGCTGAAATGATAAAAGCTATCAGTTTTACCTTGTTGCCTATAAGCTTCAGCCAGTGAATAGAAAACGTTTTGTAAGTAATTCGGTTGAGGCCATTTCTGAAAATAACCAAGAGCTTGTCTTAATTGCCGAATTGCAGTATCGCTCTTACCTTCTACTAAGTTTATCCTCGCCAGCCATTCTAATGCATTGGCAGCATTATTCCATTCCCCACTACTACTGCTCGCTATATAGTTAAACAACAATAAAGGTCTTGCCTGTTCATACTTTTTTAAAGCAAAAAACACCTGGCCGATATTACCTGCATTAATTCCTTTCCAAACTTCATTGTTTAGCTTGTTTGCATAGTTGAGCGAGACCTTAAAATGCACCATAGCTGAATCATACATCTCCAGCTTCTGATAGCACTGGCCTAAGGTATTCAGGTATTTCATTACATAATAATTCGGCAATTTTGCACTCACCCATGTTTGTAATGCCTTCTCAGTATAAATAATAGAATTGCGATAATCTCGAACATGAAATAAAATCTCACCCAATAACGCATAGTGGGTGCTGTCATAGCCGGGGAATCTCTGGTTTGTTTCTGCAGCGTTCAGGCAATAGATCACTGCAGGCTCCAGTTCACCCATAGCATACATCAGGGAACCATAAGCCCAGCTGATAGAGGCAGATAAACGTTCATCACCGGTGTTGTAGGCACTATATAATGAACTATCGCACAGCTTCCTGATCAGGAGTTTATCCTTAGAACGACTTTGTAAAAAAAGGGAGAATGCACTAATATATGTATACCGGATGTTATAGTAGGTCTTTTCGTTTTCTCGTTTGACGCCCAATTGCTTTATCAGGCTCAAACGTTGATTAGAATCTAACTTCCACAAGTGGTCAATGAAAACATCCAGGATTAAAGGCTTGTCCGCTTCATCTTTTTTATTTAGCTCTTCAGCCCATTGGTCTAATGTTTTATTTTCTACTCTTGAATACCCTTGTTGGCAACACAATAAAAAAATCATACATAATATGACACAGAAACTCCTGATCATAACTTACCAATAAATTAAACGTAAACAGAACGAGAGTTTGTCGAGGATACTTGATGTGTTCAGAAAGAAGCAGTCGCTGTTTTAAAGTTAGTACAAAAAAACATTAAACGACAAAGGAATCTTGAATGACTTAAATTACTTGCAATGACACTAGATTATTGGCCGACAATGAAGGAAGGAAGAGATTTGAAGCATAATAATGCGAAATCCTGATCTTTTGTTCAATAAACTGTACTCTTTCGCGATAAGTTATTATTACTGCTACTATTAGCAGGGATGCCAATACAATCACCAGGATAATGGGAAGGTTTTTCTTGATGAAATTCATGGATAATTGTTGCTTAACAAGATAATACCGCTTTCTCCTGATTACAAGTTTTCCTACTGACAAAAAGCTGACTATTGTCCCTTTGAAATAACAAAGTCATCTGTATAATGAAACTAGAAACCTACAAAAATTGTTCAGTAATGGGGAGCCTATTCTTGCTAGAGATCTGAGCATTAACCAGTTAACAAATTTTTTTTAAATTGTCCGGATTCAGTCTTCCCCCTGTCCTTTTTTTGTAAAGCAGCTTTCCTGTTTTTGTCGCTTTTAAAATTTGGAACCTGGTTATAGCAACGTGTAATTTACACCAGCAATCAAATTGCAGCAATTCTCGATCCCTTACCCTTTTCTTCAGTTAAAACACATGTAATGTGATGATGGGAGCAGCTGAGCCCCATGAAAATCATTTCCAAATCTCAATACTCCTCTTTTAGTTAAACTCAAATTACCTAAACTTAAAACAACCAATATGAAAAAGTATCTATTCCTTCCGACATTGTTTGCAGCCGCATTATTATCATTTCAATTTACTGCCAGTGCGCAAAAAAGCTTTAAAGCTCCGAAAACCTTTAACCTGGACCTTACCAAGTCAGTCTCTGCATCAAAAATGAAAATAGAAACTGTAGTCAGTAAATCAGAACTGAATTTGCGGCTACTGAAAAGGTTCACGAAGCAATTCAAAACCATTAAAGATGAATCATGGATTAAAACTGAATCTGGATTCGTCGTCCACTTTAATGAAAATGCGATTCCAAACACTGCATATTTGAATAATCATGGTTTTTGTGAAGGATTGATCAGGTATTATTCTGAGAAACAACTACCTGAAGATGTCAGAACCCGGGTCAAAAGCAGCTATTTTGATTATAACATCATAGGGGTAACTGAAGTAAATGTCTATACCACACCAGAAAAAAATATCACAGCTTATTTGGTAACCATTGACAGTCCCACAAGAAGAAAAATAATTAGGGTTGTGGATGGAGATATGGACGAATACCAGGCATTTACGAAAGCGCCTGCACATGGATAAAAGGAGATAGTTTATTCATCTCTTACAATTCCAAACGCTGAAGTTCACGTAGATAATCATGCTGAAGATCTTCATGCATAGCCGCTAAAGCGACCTTGATTTTATTAAATTGGTTTTCATAAATATTGCTGGTTGCCCTGGTCTTCTGCCAGGGCAACCGGCTACCGCGAAGATTAGTTAGAAAGTGAAGTAGTATTTCTACTTCTGCCAATTTACTTCCTGAATACCGGATATATTTATTAGCGTTCCTTAACAACTTACGTATCGTCTTCTTCGCAAAATAGATATTTGTAGTATTCATATCGCGGAACCCTTCATCCAGTTCCATCCTGACATTCTGAATATATCCTTCTAAGTCATTTGACTCAAACAGCAGGAAGCTAAGAAGCTCTTTATTATCTTTCTTATAACGGGCAAGCCGCAGGCAAATTTCAACTAACTCCTGCTTTCCTTTATCCTGTAATTCTTTTTTAATTTCCTGGACAGTAGCAGCTCTCATTTAGCTAAAATAACATTCAGCTATGAAAGTGTTATAGATTGAAGACCTTCTTAATTTTATATTGCCATAAATTAAGATCATGTTCAAAATTTTGAGCTTGCTTGTTTTGTTTCTTGTTAACTGCAATTCCACACCTTCCTTCCATGTTAAAAAATCACCAGTTATGAAAATCGAAAGTTCTGCTTTTCAAAACGGCGAAGCTATACCTTCAAAATATAGCTGCCAGGGAGCCAACATCAATCCTCCCCTTCATTTTTCTGAAGTGCCTGCAACTGCAAAGTCGCTGGTGTTGATTGTTGATGACCCGGATGCTCCTGCAGGTACCTGGACGCACTGGGTTCTTTGGAATATAGAAGCACAAACTGGTGAAATGGTAGAGAACTCCAAGCCTCCAGGTAGTGTCCAGGGTAAGAACTCGTGGGGCAAAAATAGCTGGGGTGGCCCCTGTCCTCCTTCCGGCACTCACCGTTATTTCTTCAAAGTATATGCACTGGATAAGATGCTTTCCATCCCCTCCTCTTCTGATGCAAAGCAATTGGAAAAGGCAATGGACGAGCACATAGTAGCAAAAGGAGAATTAATGGGAATTTATAAAAAAGGTTAATTACACCTATCCTGCCATTCCATTTTTCTTGGGTGATTAAGGTCACACGACAGGAATTTGAAGGCATATAGCTTTGTTGAAAACAGAAAACTAAATGGCAACAATACATTTAACTACACAGGATTTCAAGGATAAAGTGTTCAACTATGAAGAGGGCAAAGAATGGAAGTACAAAGGAGATCTCCCTGCTATTATTGACTTCTATGCAGATTGGTGTGGCCCCTGCCGCATGGTCGCCCCCGTACTGGAAGAACTTTCAGATATTTATGAGGGAAAACTCCTTATATACAAGGTAGATACTGAACAGGAACAGGAACTTTCTTCTGTATTCGGCTTTCAAAGTATACCTACTATGTTGTTTATCCCTGTAGATGATGAACCCTCAATGCAACCGGGAGCCCTCCCCAAGAAAGCTTTACAACAAATAATAGAAGAGCACCTTGTTAAATCCATTGTCAATTAAAAAAGAGCCATCTAAATGATGGCTCTTTAATTTTCCCTTAAATATCCTATTGAAGTAAACTTCTGAACTCGCCGGAAGAATAATCAGCTCCTCCATTTATACTCTGAATAAGCTTTCCATTTTCATCAAAAATAAAGGTGGCAGGAATTCCTTCCACATTGAAAAGAGGTGGTAGATTCTCTGC
>JBLNAY010000321.1:0-11991 GCA_050259715.1 Candidatus Dadabacteria bacterium | reverse complement strand
CGAGCCAGGTCTTCTGCACGATTGCGGGTGCAGACTGCCACAGTAGCTGACGGAAGCTCACTGATATTACCCTCTTCATTATAATCAAGATAATTTGCAAGGGCAACGTCCAGAACCTGTTTACGGATAGGACCGGAAAGCAGATCATCAGTATAATGAAAGCAGAATTCACCATCACGGACAGCAAAGGTTTTTGTGCCGACAGGAACACCCATATACCTGAATAAGATCATCACCTTCTCATAAGGTTCCAGCCCGGTAATTCTATCCTGGTCGCTTGTTAATTCTATCTCTCTGACAGCAAAAGCCATATAGGGGTTATTACACAACAATTATACCTGTACCGGTGAGTTTGGTAGAAACGGATTTAGCCTTTCAGAAGACTCCTAAGCATTGACTTTATACCGGGAAAGCTTTGCCTTGAAGGGCGGCTGCACCAATCCCTGGTTCTTTCTTTGTTCCGGTTGAAAGTCCAAAACGTTCTTATATTCAAAATACAAGGCATAAGGGAATTCTGCCAGTGCAAATCTGCCACCACTGCGGTAAACGTTAAATTGTATAACATAGCCTCCACCCATCAAAAAACCAGGAGGAATGGTACATTTAAATTCCATTTCCGGGCTCGCCTCCTCTGGCCCTGAAGGCACTTCACAAAGGCAGATTCCATCATCATTGTAAATACCCATGACCACTTCTACCATTTCTTTTGTATTGCACCAGTAGTCAAAAGATATATTGATTGCTTCTCCTGCTGTAAATCCCGATTCACTGCCGGAATGGCTCACTTCCGCACTCTTCATTTTTACCCATTCATTTCCCGGCGCTTCCAATGGGTGGGCAAATGATTGTGACTGTTCACCATAACCCAGGGATCCCATGTACTGCCTGACAATCATTGAAGGATCTCCTACAGACTTGATTCTTCCTTTATCTAACCATAACGCTTGCTGGCATAATCGCTTTACCGGTTGCATATTGTGAGTAACCAGCAGCACTGTACGTCCCTCTTCTCTTGTGAGGGCATTCATCTTAGCCATACACTTCTCCTGGAAATCGGCATCTCCAACAGCGAGTACTTCATCAATGATCATTATTTCCGATTGAAGATGCGCCGCCACTGAAAAGGCAAGACGTACATACATACCGGATGAATATCTCTTTACCGGCGTATCAATGAAAGCCTCTACCCCGGAAAAATCAACTATCTCGTCAAACTTATCTTTTATTTCCCTGCGACTCATTCCCAGTATATGCCCACTGAGATAAATATTTTGCCGGCCGGTAAGCTCCGGACTAAAACCTGTTCCTACCTCCAGCATGCTGCTAATCCTGCCACGGCCTCTAACCTTTCCCTCATTAGGACTGGTGATCCGGCATATTATTTTTAAAAGGGTGGATTTACCAGAACCATTCCTGCCAACTATAGCGAACATGCCGCCTTCCGGTACCGAGAAGCTGATGTCTTTTAAAGCCCAGAAGTATGCTCCCTCTCCTTCCTGGTCAGCAATGCGGAAAAAAGGATTTTCCTGGCGCAAAACTGTAGTCTTCCACCAGTTAGCCATATCCTGTTTGAATGAGCCGCTGTTGAGCTGCCCTCTTCGGTACAACTTTGATATTCCTTCTACTTCCAGCTGGTCCATCAGATAATATCTAGCATTTGATTGCTGCGTGCTACAAAGGCACGAACGGCATACAAAAAGAAAAATAAAACAACTATGACGCTGCCCCATAGGGCTGTTATATTCAGAATGCCTGTTCCGAATAAGGCGTACCGAAACAGTTCAAAAAATGACGTCAATGGGTTTAACTGAACTATCCAACGTAACCCAGGTTCAATATTATTCAGAGGATAGATCACCGGCGTAGCAAACATCATTAGCCTTATTAAAACAGAAATGACGTTGAACATATCGCGGTAGCGGGCAGCCACGATGGCCGACAGCAAACCGGCAGTGAGCCCGGAAATGCATACCATTATCACTGCTAACAGCGGCAGCAAAAAGCCGTAGACATTTAACCCAATATGAAACTTGCCTGTAACAGAAAACCAGGTCATTAAAATAATGAGCAGGCAAGCCTGTATGGCAAACCGTAACAACTGTGTAAGCCCCACGGAAAGGGGGAATACCAATCGAGGCAGGTAAACCTTGTTAAATATATGTGCATTGTCCTTTAGGCTACCCGCAGCACCCGCGAAGCAGTCCTGGAACAAACTCCAAAGTATAATACCGGAATAGTAAAAGAGCACCGGTGGCAAAGGACCTGTGGATATGCCGACAATACGTGAGAAGATCAGTACATAAATTATAAGAGTCAGCAACGGTTGTATCAGCGACCAAAGAGGGCCAAGCACCGTCTGCTGGTTTACTAATAGAAAATCCCTCTTTACCAGGTTGGTAAGAAGGTGCCTATACTGCCATATCTCACGAAGATTGAGGGAAGCATTTGATGTGGGGGTGATTTCCCATTCCCAGGTCGTGTTTGCTTGGGCCATGGCGGTGAAGATGGAAAAACCATGCCGTGATCCCCCCGGAGTTTAAATTAGAACAGCTAATTCAGGCAAACAAGTTGAAAAAAAATGCCTCATTTTTCACTATCAGTAGCAACCGGATTTTGGCTGTTTTTTTTGTAAATTTGTGGTGCTCTTTAACCTGCTCAGACGCTAACGAGGTATATAATTTACGTACCTCTTAAAAAGGCTATTTCACACTCTTTGTATGGATCATGTATGGAGTTAGCATGGAGTTAGCATGGACAAACTCCATGGTAACTCCATGCTAACTCCATGCAAACTCCGTAGTTACTGCGTGAAAAGTATATAAAAGGGTTGATAACACGTCTGTTTTGATCCCCTTTCTGTTATTTGTTAATTCAAAAACAAAATCCCCGGAACGAACCGTTCATATAATCACCACTTTAATATCTTGACCAATTATTAAATTGCATTTACTTCTAAATTAAACTGCTTAATATGAAAAAACTGCTTGCTGCTATCCTTGCAACTATCAGCCTTTATTCTGCTTCTGCACAAATTGATGCAGGGCTGTTTCGCTACCCTGATGTTTCTTCCACACAGATCGTTTTTACCTATGCCAATGATCTTTGGTTAATGCCAAAAGACGGAGGAACGGCAACCAAACTTAGTTCCCCTCCCGGGGTGGAGATCTTTCCAAAATTCTCACCCGATGGCAGATCGATAGCTTTTACGGGGAATTATGATGGAAACAATGATGCCTATGTGCTGCCGGCCACCGGTGGTATTCCTGTTCGTTTAACACAGCATGGTTATCCTGATCGTGTTGTTGATTGGACGGTTGACGGGAAAAAAGTATTGTTTGCTTCTTCACGTGAAAGTGGCAAGGCAAGATTCAGCCAGTTTTATACTATTCCTGCAAATGGCGGAGCCGCAGAAAAACTGCCATTAGCCTATGCTGAATATGGATCTTATTCACCTGATGGTAAACAGATGGCTTTAGTATTCCGCTCACAGGTAGGCCGCAACTGGAAACGATACCGTGGTGGATGGAAGGCCGACATACACATTTTTGATTTCCAGAAACAAACTTCTGAGAACATCTCTAAAAACGAAAATGCAGGAGATGAATTCCCGATGTGGCATGGCAACAGCATCTATTTCCTTTCAGACCGTGGACCGGAACTCAGGATGAATATCTGGAAGTATGATCTTAACAGCAAGGCATATACGCAGTTGACCAAATTCACAGATTACGATGTTCATTTCCCTTCACAGGGTCCGGACGATATTGTGTTTGAAGCAGGTGGCAGACTCTATTTAATGCCCTTCAATACACTCACTCCAAAGTCCCTTACGGTGAGCCTCGTAACAGATAAAGCACTGATGAAACAAAGGGTGGAAGCAGTAGACCGGCAGGTGCAAAATCTTTCCTTAAGCCCGGATGGTAACAGGGTGCTTGTGGAGGCGCGCGGTGACATCTTCTCAGTACCGGCAGAGAATGGATATGTAAAAGATCTGACCCGGACGCCGGGTGTGGCGGAGCGTTCACCGTCATGGTCACCCGACGGGAGAAATATTGCTTACTGGAGTGATGCTTCCGGAGAGTACGAATTGTATGTGGCGCAACCCGATAAAGAAGCCTCAGAAAAAAAGCTGACGAACTATGGTGCGGGTTACCGGTATAACCTCTTCTGGTCACCCGACAGCAAGAAACTTGCCTTCATAGATAAGGCAATGAAGATCCAGGTGTTTAATGTTGCGACAGGTGAAACGATTAATATAGGCAGAGCACGTCAATATTCACACGGGCAGTTACAAAACTTTCACGCCAGCTGGTCTCCTGACAGCCGCTGGCTTACTTATTCCAGTGACCTCGAAAACCAGCACGATGCAATTTTCATTTACGACTATAACAACAAGAAGTTACAACAGCTAACATCCGGTTTTTACAATTGCACCAGCCCTGTATTTGATCCTGATGGCAAATACATCTATGCCATTACCTCACAATATTTCCAACCGGTATATAGCAGTATTGATAACTCATTTATTTACCCGAATTCTTCAACTATAGCCGCTATTTCACTGGCAAAAACAACACCTTCTATACTGGCTCCGAAGAATGATACCGTTGCCGTTCACCTGGAATCACCTGCAAAAAAAGAACAGCTGATTACACAGGCTGAAAAGAAGAGAAAGGACACCAGCCTGGCAGTACAGCCTTTACCCGCAGCGAAGCCTGTACTGATCGATTTTGATAATATCGAACAAAGAATGGTTTTGTTACCTGTGCCTGCAGGAAACTACGGTGGATTAAGTGCTGCGAAAGGCAAGATCATTTACATGAAATATCCGAATGCAGGAACCACTGGCGGACAGGGTGCCATCAGGTATTATGACATTGACAAACGTGAAGAGAAAACGATACTGGACAATGCTTCCAATTATGAGCTTTCCGAAAATAAGTCGAAGATCCTTGCTGCCCGTGGTAATACATATGCAGTGATTAAGCCGGAGGAAGGACAGAAGTTCGAAAAAACACTGCGGCTTTCCGAAATGCAAATGCTTATTGACCCGGCACTGGAATGGAAACAGATCTTTACCGATGCGTGGAGGCTGGAAAGAGATTATTTCTACGATCCCAACATGCACGGAGTTGATTGGAACCTGGTTAAGCAACGTTATGGTAAGATGTTGCAGGGAGCCATGACACGTGAAGAAGTAAGCTTTATCATTGGTGAGATGATAGGAGAATTAAATTCTTCTCATACCTACTATGGAGGAGGCGACCTGGAAAGGTCTAAAGTACAGAATACAGGCTATCTCGGTGTGAACTGGGCAGCTGATGGTGATTACTATAAAATTAAAAAGATCATCAGGGGTGCTTCCTGGGATGCTGAGGCAAGGTCTCCTTTAGATATGGCAGGTATCAATATCCACGAAGGAGATTATATCCTGGCAGTTAATGGAGTACCGCTTACAACAGCACAGGAACCCTATGCAGCATTTGAGGGACTGTCCAATAAGCCTGTTGAACTCACCTATAATTCCACTCCTTCATTCACAAATGCAAAAACAGCCATAGTCCAAACTTTGGCTGATGAATACAGGCTTCGTAACCTCGACTGGATCAATAACATGGCACAGCGAGTGTCGCAGGAAACAAACGGTGAGATAGGTTATGTTTATGTACCCAGCACCGGCGTAGAAGGACAGAATGAATTGATCCGCCAGTTTAATGCACAATGGAACAAGAAAGCGCTCATCATTGATGAACGTTTTAATGACGGAGGGCAAATTCCCGACCGGTTCATAGAAATGCTGAACCGTGATCCATTGGCATTCTGGGCTATTCGTGACGGCAGTCCATGGCCATGGCCTCCGTTTGCTAATTTCGGACCTAAAGTAATGTTGATAAATGGCTGGAGTGGATCAGGTGGCGATGCCTTCCCGGACTACTTCAGAAGAAAGAAACTAGGCCCCCTGGTGGGAGCACGTACATGGGGTGGACTGATCGGAATTTCCGGGGTACCTGCATTAATTGATGGAGGAAGTATCACCGTTCCAACATTCCGGATGTATAATCCGGATGGCACCTGGTTTATGGAAGGTCACGGCGTTGATCCGGATATTCCGGTGGACGAAGATCTTGCAATGATGGCAAAGGGAATTGATCCGCAACTGGAAAAAGGAATTTCGGAAGCAAAGAAATTATTGGAAACAAAAGGTTTCAAAATACCTGCGCCGCCAGCAGTAGAAAAAAGGAACTTTTGAATAGATTATTGATCTGTCGCTTTTAAGGGTCCTTCATTGGGCCCTTCATTTTTTTGGAGCAGTAAGATTTTATTCACCCGAAATCTCCAGGTAGTATACATCTGTTTTATTCCTGTTGACATCCTTTATAAAAAAGCCGCCTGGTTCAGGAATATCCTCCAGCAAATCAAACCTGTCGCATCCCTTATCCAATGCTTCAAACACCAGCGTAAATACATGACCATCAGGAACTGCAAGGTATTTGGGATATTTGCCAATATTGAATGAGTGGAGCAATTTTTTCCTTGTTCCATCCCGTTGGACAAGAAAGGTTGATGGCCATATCCGGATAAACAAGATTCCAAATACCTGGTCAGTGCAGGTCACATGCACAATAGCCTGCCTTTCTTCAGAGACTTCCTCGTATACTTCAGTATCTACGTGGACTTTAGTTTGAATCTGTGTTTCTATGACCTCCATGAGAAGACAAAAATAGAAGTTATTCTATTGGATTAGAATACGGGAATTAGTGCAACTTTTTTAGAGATTTAATGTTCAGAATTTTTATTCTGATACATATCAGAATGTGTACTAACCGTCATCATTGGCTCATTTCAGCAGATATAGGAATTTGTAGTTCACCCTTAACCATACAAAATGGAACTGCAGCTCTATATCAACACCCCAATAAAAGAAGTTAAACGGCGATTCTCTAAATACTTCCCTTATCTTAAAATTGAATTTTTCACCAGCAGGCATAGCCCTTTGGAGGGATCTGATATCAGGGAAAAAGTGCATGAAAACCTTTATTTATCTGAAGTTACGGGTGTACTTAAAGAAGGCATTTTCACCTTTTTGCCTACGGACACAGTTGAGAACTTTGAACAACGTTTGCAAAATGAACATGGCCTTCCGGTGCAGGTTTTCAGGAAGTATGAAAAACGTTGGCTGATTACCACGGAAACAGATAAGTTATCATTAGAAAAGCAAAATGCAATGGGAGCAGCCAGCATGCGTGCTGAATTCAATCTTCACACCTTGTTTTTATAAAAGCAAATAACCCCCTATATATGGAACCAATTATCAACACAAAAGAAGTTACAGTTCCGGTTTACAACATGCCAAGAATTGGTGATTTAGCCCCGGCCTTCGAAGCACAGACCACACAAGGTCCTATTCATTTTCCAGGTGACTTTACCGGCAAGTGGGTAATCTTGTTTAGTCATCCTGCAGATTTTACTCCTGTATGTACTTCTGAATTTGTGACATTCGCCACTCTTGAGAAGACATTTGCAAAGATGAACACCCAATTGCTGGGTCTTTCCGTTGACGGCTTATATAGTCACATTGCCTGGTTAAGAACCATTAAAGAGAAAATTGATTTTCGTGATTACAAAAATGTAGAAGTCAATTTCCCATTGATAGAAGATATTTCTATGGAGATCGCCCGTAAATATGGAATGATTCAACCAAATGAAAGCACTACTAAAGCAGTAAGAGCTGTATTCTTTATTGATCCCGCAGCAACTATCAGGGCTATCATTTATTATCCGCTGTCACTTGGCCGCAATTTCGATGAATTGCAACGGGTGATAAAAGGATTGCAAACTGTTGATCAATATGGGGTAGCACTTCCTGCAGACTGGAAGCCGGGTGAAGATGTGATTGTACCTCCGGCTGGAAGCTGTGGCCAGGCAGAAGAACGCATGACTAAAAAACAAGATGGTATGTATTGCAAAGATTGGTTCTTCTGTATGAAACCATTGGATCTGAAAGAATCTTTGGAAATAGCTCAGAACTGATGGTATATGTATTGAATAAAGGGGCCTTTAAGTGGCCCCTTTATTATTTCTTATCATGCAGGGATAAATGGTTACGAACTTAAAACTACTAAAATGAATTTTACAGTAATCAAAGTCTTTAATGATGATCTTGAAGCCCAAATTGTCAAAGGACGTCTGGAATCACAGGGCATATCCTGCTGGTTAAGAAATGAACACCAGGGGGCGTTAATCCTTGATCCCCTTCTTACAATGGTTGCCGGCATTAAACTCGTAGTACCAGATGAACAGGCGGAACGAGCTTTGAGTATATTACAAAATACAGATGATAATTAGTTAAACTCTCCGGGTGGCATCTGCATTGCATAATAGAGGCAAACAGAAAAGCATGAACAAGATAGTTTTAATCTGCTCATTAGGTGCCACCATGTTCTGTGCATCTAATTGTGCTAAAAATCCTGTAACCGGTAAAAGCCAGGTTGTGCTTATGTCGGAAGCACAAGAAATCCAGATGGGAAAGGAAGCTGATCCGCAAATAATTCAGCAATTTGGTTTATATGAAGACCAGGGCCTTCAGAATTACATTAATGAAAAAGGCCATGAAATCGTCAAGGTATCCCACCGTCCTAATATCGAGTACACTTACCGCATCATAAATTCTGATGCAGTAAATGCCTTTGCCACTCCCGGAGGATATGTTTATTTCACAAGGGCAATCATGGCTTACTTCAATAACGAAGCAGAATTTGCCGGTGTCCTCGGTCATGAAACCGGGCATATTGCAGCAAGACATACCGTTGCCCAGCAGCGAAACCAGATATTAAGCCAGATTGGTGTAATTGCCGGTATGGTGCTGGTTCCCGGGTTAGCACAGTTTGGAGAAGCTGCCTCACAGGGATTAGGTTTGCTGATGCTTAAATATGGCCGTGACGCTGAAAGAGAGGCCGATAAACTGGGAGTAGAGTACTCAGAGAAAATAGGTTACGATGCCAGGAACATGGCCAACTTTTTCAAAGAACTGGAAAGACAAACACAACTGAGTGGCCAGGAAGAACTGCCCACGTTCTTATCAACCCACCCGGATCCGGGCGATCGTTATACAGCTGTAATGAAAGAAGCCGCTGACTGGAAGCAGAAATTAAATGCTACCAACCTGAAAACAAACAGGAATGAATATTTGAGGCGTATTGATGGACTTATTTATGGAGAAGATCCCAAAGAGGGTTACATGGAGAATGGCATCTTTTATCATCCACCTTTAAAATTACAATTCAATAGTCCTTCCAACTGGGCTTATCAAAACTCGCCTACACAGGTTCAATTTGCCGCTAAGGATGGAAAAGCTTTGTTGATTTTTAAACAGGCGCAGGGAACTAACCTGCAGGAAGCTGCCAACGCCTTTGTTTCACAGTATAAAATACAGGTTACCCGTTCGGGACAGACGAATGTAAATGGATTAAACGCTCTTACCCTGGAAGGTGACATCCCCCAACAGCAGGGAACATTAAGAACACTCTCTTTCTTTATTGAATATAACGGGGCTATTTATCAATTTATAGGTGTTTCAACCTCTACAGATTTCAATAATTATGTAAATGTGATGGCGAATTCAATGCAAAGCTTCCGCCCTCTAACAGATGCTGCCCACCTGAATAAAAAGCCAGACCGTATCAGGATGAAAACAGTAGCCCAGACTACTACACTCGAAGCTGCCTTACGTTCTTATGGAACTCCACAAGCAAGAATACAGGAACTTTCTGTTTTAAATGGCATGAATCCAACCGACCAGGTGGCGGCAGGTACGATGATCAAGACTATTGGACAATAGTAAAGGCTAACCTATATTATAAAAATGAGCACTATGGAGTGCTCATTTTTATATTGTTCGTAAACTATTAAAAGGAAGAATCGTAATACCGGCTATCAGAACTCCTGGGACTTCCTTCTGCAGGATTAATAGAAGTACTGGTATTAAGTTTTCTATAAAGGACCGAAGAAAGCTCCGCTACTCTGGATCGCTGCTCACTGGTTTCTTCCCAGTCGACTCCATGCACAAGACTGCGAATGAGAGTTTCTTTCTCAACCTCGTACAAACTCCTCAACACCTCAAGATCAAGGTTCCTTAAATCAAGCATACAGAAAGGGATTTAAGCGTTGGACACAAAAACTAAGCCCAACTCCACTGATCCGGGATTCTGTTTTACTGGCCCGTTTAAGAATGGGTATTAAAAATTAATTACTCGCCCAAACTTCAACCTTCAGATAAGTACCGATCTCAAAGTATTTTACCACTTTTCTTCTCATTTCATCGGCAGCTTTTTCTACGGCAGGTAAAATCTGGAAATAATGTGCTTCTGTTTGAACGACTGTATAGGCATCTTCAGGGTTGCCCGGATAGGTTCCTCTAAAGCGAATCTTATCTCCCACAGAAACACTATCCCAATGGTTCAGTTGTTTCCACATAATGTTAGCTTTAATAGTTTTTCAAGAATTAGATCACGCTGCTAAAACCAAATTACATACCAACAGGAGAAAAGTAGTAGATATTTCGTCGAGTGGAAATCCGTTTTAACCGAAATTTTCACATAATGAGGTCACATGCTTATTGGGCTGGGATAAAAAAAATACCGTGAGAAGAATAAATCTTCCCAGTTCAGGGTAAAATAAAATGGGCGAAGAGGATTAATTGGAGGGTTAGTAAAAATCAGAACTTTCCAGGGAACTAAAAGTGCAACGAACTGAATAAAAAAGTAAAATTATCTCATGCTTCTTAAGATTTCATCCACACTTCAACGTTGAAATAAGTTCCTACTTCAAAATACTTAACAAACTTACTCATCATGCTGTCGAGAGCACCTTCCGGCTGTACCTGGAAGTAATGGGCATCTGATTTTACAACTTTGTAGGAATCTTCTGTATTGCCTGGATATTTATCAGCAAAACGGATCGTGTCTCCTACAGACACAATCTCAAATGGATTTAATGGTTTCCACATAAGGTGTTTAGATTTTAAGGTTATCAAGAATATCAGATAGACTGTAAGTGCCAAATTAAACAGTAAAACCAGTAAATGCAAGCTTTCTGCTGCAAACATTCGTCATTATTCCACTTTTAATTGAGCAGTTCCTGTAAAAGCAGCTAAGTAGTTCCCCTGATTCTAAAAAAGTTGAGTAGAATTGCGCTTGGTCAATTAATGCAATACAGTGCCTTTTCTTCCTTTTAGAAGAAATCAAATACCTATTAAATGCCTTTTACTTTGCCATCACCTGGTCCGGAGGAACCGGGGCCGGTACTTTATTATTCACAGGTGGCAAACTATGGATGAATGTATAAATAGACCTCAGGTCTTCATCATTCATCTGCCTGTAATTCTGCCACGGCATAGGAGGTAACAACGGACGACCATTATTCATTCCGAGGTGCTTTCCTGAACGGATGGTGTTAATAAATTCTTCAGCCGTCCATGACCCAGTACCGGTAGCGGTATCCGGGGTAAGATTAGCAGTATAGGAAATACCCCAGGGGCCAATCCATGCGGTAAGGTCAGGAGCAATATTCATCCAGTTACCCGGTTTATTAGGAGTGCCGGAAACAGGAGGCGTTGTAGAATTGGCTGGATGCCCTGACAAACGCCTGGCTGAATCCACTTCCGGGCCTTGCGGTCCCATAACTTTAGGAGAATGGCAATCATCACAACCGCCAACAATAACCAGGTATTCACCCCTTTTTGCCAGTTCCTGGGTTTCGAGATTACGAACATTGTCGATGCTGGTTTTGCCGGCTACTAAGCTTTTATCGCTATTGGTGCAGGATAACAGGCATCCTGCCGCGAGTGCAGAAATAAAGAATCTCATATCGGGAGGTTTTAAGTTCCTGTTAATCTACGACAATTATTCCACTCGCCCTACTAAAAAACCCTTAGAGCAAACTATAGTTATCCACTGTCTGAACATACACCAATTCACATTTACTGTCCATTTT
>JBLNAY010000320.1:0-13142 GCA_050259715.1 Candidatus Dadabacteria bacterium | reverse complement strand
AATGGAGCATAAAAATGAGTAGGACTGCTCTTGTCATTACGCCACACCAACACATAAGCCAGCCGGAATTTTTCAGCTCTCATCACCTTCAGCAAGGTACCTGTCCACCAGGTGGGATTAGGAATGGACTCTAATCCGGTCTCAGTGAAAGCTGCAAGCTTCTTATGTTTCTTTGCATAATTGTCAATAATCTCCAGCTTTTTTATAGCTGCAGGCAGATCATAATGACCTTCCCTGCCCATGTCCCCATAATTGTCAATACCAACTATGTCTATCCATTGGTCACCGGGATACCGTTCAAGATATTTTTCTTCGCTTAGGAATTTATTATCTGTCGAAAATGCATAAATGAAGTTGTGGACCCCAAGACTATCGCGTAAATATTCAACTGTAAACCTCCACAAAGATTTCATTTCTTCCGGGGTACAATGGCTGCTCCCCCACCAGAACCAATCCCCATCCAGTTCATGGAAGGGCCGGAAGATCATTGGAACTACTTTGCCATCAGCTCCTCTTAAATTAGTTGCCCAACCAGCTATTCCTTTCAGTATCTGTTTGTATTGTTCATGTGCAGAGCCTCCGGGGATGATATACTTCACTGCAGGTTTTGAAACAGAATCTACCCAATAAAAACCTCCCGGTGAAATGAGATTAACGAAGTGCCATGCTGCAGTAATAACCCCACCACGATTATAGGTATCTTCTACAACACCTTTCAGATGCTCTTTATACTTTTTTACCTGTTCCGGATTGGAAGCCGTAAAAGGGCTGAAATCAATCCCTATCACCGCCGGATGGCTGCCGGTGACAGATTTTACATCGGAACGGCCAGGAACTCCTTCCCATCCATGACCATATTCAGTAGCATGCTGGTGACCGAATAAAGTATGCTTCTTCGAAAGTTTTTTAAGATTGTGGTATAATTCTTTGGTTTCAGCGGTAGCTTTTGCGTCAACTAATGAACCACGCTGGCTATAAACAACAACAGGAAAAAGCATCAAGGAAATGATGCAACAATGCAATAGTATTCTCATATTCATTATAGAAATCTTTTTAGAAACAGAGCCAGTTGATCTGCCATTATCGCATGATCTTCCACGCTCGGGTGCCCTCCGCATCCCCTCGCCTGCATCGGCTTCCAGTAAAACAATTCCACCGGGCTGGATGCGGGATAAAGCAGATCCACTTTCTGCTTTATGGAACGCAAAGAATTTTCCAGAACCTGTCCCCTGCTGCCCGATACCATAGGACTATTTAGCAGGACCAATTGTGCATTAGGGTATTTTGATTTCACTGTCTGAACAAAGCTGACATATGCATTTATAAATCTTGATGTATCGAAAGGATCGCGTTTTACCTGGTGATCTCCTTCACTGATGTCATTGGTGCCAAGTGCTATTGTTACAATCTTTGGAGTGAAGGTTTTAAAATCCCAAAGTTGCGGATTGCTCTCCTGGAAGTCCACTTTCTCATATACGAGGGGAAGTGAAGGCCTTTCCCTATTCCAGGTACGGTAAATGCCATAACCGCTGATGGAACTGAGAACAAATTCGGTATTAAGTATACGGGCTACTCTTGGCCCATAAGCATAATAAGCATTATGCTGATCGTGATACTCACCGGTACCGCAAGGAAATTCAGAAGGGTCAGCAGCAGCTCCACACGTAATACTATTACCAATAAATTCAATCACTGGCAGCTCAGGTTTACGGATGGCTTTAACTTCATTGGCCGCCACCTGGCGAATCAAAACAGGGCCAGTATGCGCTTCAGTTGCTTTATAGATCCATACCTGGTGCTTACCACTTTTACCCGCATTGATGATAATTGGTTGGGTTAAATTGCCATCTATCCTGAGTTTCTTTTGATATACTCCATCCAGTTCGTATTGTATGTAGTTGTGACCTGAGCGATTTGGAACAGACACATATACTTCCGCCTGTTGTCCTTCAAAGCTAAAGCCAAAATGTGCTGCAGATGTAACCAGTTCCAGTTCTCCTTTTTCATCTATTATAGTTCTTCCATACACATGAAGATCTTTCGCTGAAAGATCACTTCTGCCGGTACGAACAGAAGAACAACCAGGAAGGCTGAAACTGATGAATAGTATAGAAAAATAAAGTGCAGATTTCATATTGAAACATTATCTATTGTACAATAGAATTTATATATTTTAAAACAAAAACTTACTTACCGCTATTGTACTTTCTTAACAAAGCCCTTGTTTTGATACCAGATTCTTTTAGATCTTTTTCCTTCCAACCACCGGTAGAAGAAACTCCTTTTTTAAGAACAGAACAGGTTTCATCTTTATCAGATACCGACCAGGTAATCCAGCTTAACTTATGTTGCTCTGCCCAATCTAACCAACGCATCCACTCTTCATCGTTAATTGGTCCATTTCCGGAAGATTCCATTCCTGCACATTCGGAAATGAAAACAGGTATGCCTTTTTTAAGCGCATAATCTGTTTTATCTCTCAATTCCTGTTTATGTGTAGCAGCATAAAAATGCATGGTGTACATGATGTTTTCAAAGCCTTTTATGGGATCATCGGCAACAAGATTAATATCCTGGTCCCAATGAGGGTTGCCAACCAGGATGATATTGTCAGGATCAATGGCCCGAATTGTTTTAATTAGTTCTATTGAATAGGCCTTGACATCATTCCATGATTCATAATCCGGCTCATTGAACAATTCGTAAATAACGTGAGGGAACTTGCCATAAGTGCTTGCCATTTCAGTGAAAAATTCTTTTGCTTCGGCCAGCTTAATATTGTGGCAATGCCAGTCAATAATCACATAGATCCCTTCTTTTATAGCAGCATCCACAACAGCCTTTATTTTTTCTTTTGAACCCTGCGGATCCTGAAGGTATCCATGTTCAGGTTCAACCCCCATAGCGGCTCTCACGATTGAAACTTTCCAATCTTTATGCAGCCATGCCACTGCATCAGCATTGTAAAACCGGGGCCAGTAATTATGCCAGCCAAAACTCATTCCTCTTAATACAAGCGGATTACTTTTTTGATCAGTTAACTGCGCACTCTTAACCTGCAGGCTACCATGATCGTTCACGGGTTGAGCAGACATAAAAGAAAATGTAGTTGATAGAAAGAATACAAGTATTAATTTCTTCATTTTGCGTTTTCATTTAAGGCTTGAAGTATCTACTGTCCATTCATCAGTACGGAAGGGGGCTAATGGTAAGCCCTCTTTAGAGAATACATTACCTGTTGAAGCATTCGAAAACGAATAACGAACAGCAACAGGCTCCTTCACTTCTTTTGCCTGTAATTCAATTATGTTTCCATTTTTAAAATTGGCAACAGCAGGATAGAATTGTTTATCTGCACCGGCCACATAAAAGCCAGTGATGGTTTTTCCTTTACTAACCAATCCCGAACCCGTGTTATCAAAAGATACCAGCAATTTATTTTTTTGTTCAGTCACAGAATTGAATTTTGGACTTTTGACAACACCGATTTTACGGCTATATGTTTCTGCAAGGGCAAGATTAGCCAACCTATGACCCACCTCTCTTTTATCCTTAGGATGGATGTCCATTGTGTCGCCGGTAATATCTGTTATTACTACCATTCCTGTTTTTGGAACAGATAATGTTTTTGCCTGTGCTTCCCTAAGGAGTGCTGCAATATTGTTGTTTCCATAATGAAAAGGAGCTATCTGGACGAAGTAAAAAGGAAAGTCTTTATTCCATGCCTTTCTCCATGACGAGATCATGGTTGAAAACAACTGGTTGTATGTTGATGCTGTACCAGTATTGCTTTCGCCCTGGTACCAGATAGCACCAGCAATTGGGAAACCGGTAATTGGAGCAAGCATTGAATTATAAGTATACGCAGGAGCAATGGGCCATCCGTTGGAAGGAGACAATTTTGCTGCGGCTTCTTTTAATACAGGATCAGATGTAACTGCTTCGGCAGGTGTCCAAACTTCCGCCGGAGTGCCTCCCCAGCTGGCATGAATAAGTCCAATCGGAACATTGAGATTGTTATTGAGTCTACGACCAAAATAATAAGCTACGGCACTAAATGCCTTGATTGTGTTAGAGTCTGTTTGTTCCCAACTACCTTCACCTCTCTCCTGCACTGATTTAGCTGTTGACTTTGGAATAGTAAACAACCTGATATAAGCATTGGCTGCTGTAGCAAAATCTTCTTTCATCTGCGGTATGCCCCAATAGTAATTCATTTCCATGTTTGACTGCCCTGAACATATCCAGACTTCCCCAATAAGTACATTCTCCAAAACAATAAAATTATTCCCTTTAATAGAAATGGTGTAAGGTCCTCCGGCCGCAGGTGTTTGGATATTAAGCTGCCATTTGCCGTTTCCATCTACACGTGTGGAATCCTTTTTATTATTCCAGGAAGTAGTAACAATAGCTTTCTCACCAGGGTTTCCCCATCCCCAAAGTTTTACAGTCGAATTTTGTTGTATAACCATGTTGCTAGCCAATATCTGTGGCAGGCGTAAATCAGCTTTAGCAACACCAATGAATATAACAAAGGTGGATAGCAGCAGGCCTTTTAAAAGTGTAAATTTCATAAGATCAATTTAACCAGATAAACTGGTTTACAATTATTTGTTTTGAATATAGTTAGCCTTTTGTTTCAAAGCTTCCAGTGCATTCGCAAGGTAAACGGCAGGGGCATTCCAGTTAATGGCAATTTCATTACAGGCGTAAGCACACATAGAATCTACATACGCTGTTTCAATTTCTTTTAATGGATATTCGCAATGATCCTGCATCCCTATGTTAGGACCTCCGACTAAAAGACCGGGTACAGGGTCTTCAATGCCATCTGATTCTGATGGACGATGATGTGGATGCATGGGTGATTTGCTACCAATACCTGTTATAAATGAATATCCTGTGGCATTCCGCCCTAAAATGTAGTCTATATTGGATAAAGCACCATCCAGGTATTTTCTGCTGCGTGTAAGCATATAAGCTTGAATCAAAAGAATTGCCTGGTTTGCTGCAACAGAATTTCCTCCCCAGTTGAAATCCCTTGCAGATTGACCCATAACAGTATTAAAAGCATTTAGTTTTTGTTTTTCAAGGAAACGGTCCGCCATCTTCAAAACGGTATCCTTTGCGGTTATTGAGAGTTGCTGTTGATTAACAGGCAGTTTTTTATGTTCTCTTATCAAAGAATAGTATCCCAACATTGCTACATTACTCCAGGAGGGAAGTTGAACGGGGTCTTTAAATCTTTCTGATAATGTAGTGTAATAGCTACTATCCCTGGTTGAAATAAACAATTCGGTGGCAGCCCATAACCATTCATCCTGTAACCGTCGGTCTCCATAGGCACCGGTTAACACTTCCGGGGTGAATTTCTTGTTGATCTCATTTTGGTCATAGACCACATCCGGATGCAATAAAGCCCATTGCCAGGCAGATTTAGAAGCTCGTAAACACTGCTGGGATAAATTGGGAAACTGGTGTTTAAATGCTGAGAACACCCGTGTTGCCTGTGCTGTCACAGCGGCAAAGTCGAGAGTGGCAGCAGTAGATTTCTTCACAACATACCTGGGTGCTTTTGTAATTCCTGGTTTTACCATACCATCAAATACAGCATTAGTACACTTATGGTACACTCCCCCATCATTTGGATCCTGCATTGTTAACATCCATAGAAGGTTGTAGGCAACTTCATTGAGTATATCAGGAACAGCATCTTTACTTTCGGGAATATTTGTTTTGAGTGTTGAATAGTAACCAGGAAAATCTTCATAGGCAGATAAGAGCGTACCCATAGTGATCCCTGAATTAACAACATACTTGTTGTAGTCCCCGGCATCATACCATCCACCTGGAGAACTGATGACTGTTCCTTCGGGTCTTTTTTCAGATGCTGCAGAAGAATGGATCAGTACTTTATCATCGGTGTGACCCGCCGGTCTATTCCATTTTCCTGAATAAGGAGCCTCTAATGGCACAGACACCCGTTGAAAATAAAACCCTTTTAAAGAGGCTATCCCTACCTCCTTTAAAATATCATTTCCAATCCTGAATACATAAGAAGAACCAACACCAGGAACAGTAATGATATATCTTCCTGCTTTTTTTAAACTTGTAAATTCAGCAATGTGAGTTATTGTATTTGAATACAGGGATATTTTCGGTTCTCCCAGAGTTCCTTTATACACCGTATCCCGGTGATCAGCTGAAATAATGAAGAAAGTAGTTGCAGTTATATCTCCTGTGATTACTGCTTTTTTTGGTGCCCCGGGATAAAATCCAACCTGGTTTAATCTTATAAGATCAGCTCCATCCTGGCTATATACATGCAGAGAAAAGAAGAAAAATATAGGAAATATTAGTTTACAATTACTCATCTCAAAACTTCAACTGTTGTAATAAAATGAATAGGTTAATAAGTACTGATGATAATAGTTGCCGGCTTTAAACCTTCAGATGAAACAGTCAGCTTTATATTACCTTTTTCTTCGCTTGGTTGAATAATACAAAGGGCCTTTCCATTTAATGCGGTATGTTGGTTCGATTTAAAGGATTCGAGGCTCACCGGATCACCGCTGTCTAATCCGGCAATTTTACCTACCCCGGAAACAGTGAATTTAAGAAGATTATTTGCTGTAGGAACTAATATATCATTCTGATCTCTTATTTCAACACTAACAAATGAAAGGTCTTCTTTATCAGCTTTGATCCTGATCCTATCAGGTTTAAGAATCAACTTATACGGATTACCTGCTGTCCTTATTATGGTATCCAATACCATATTTCCACCTTTAGTAGAAACTGCTTTTAACTCTCCGGGTTGAAAAGGAACTCTCCACTTCACATGTAAATCTTCCGGACCCTTTGATTGTTTACCGAGTGACTTACCATTCAAGAATAATTCCACTGCATCTGCATTGTTATAGTAGCTCACAATTTCAACGGTATCACCCTGTTTCCAGTTCCAGTGAGGGTAAACATGAAGCACAGGGTTGGAAGTAAACACACTTTGATACATGTAATAAACATCCTTTGGAAAGCCTGCCAGGTCAATGATGCCAAAGTAGGAACTCCTTGCCGGCCATGGATAAGGAGTAGGTTCTCCGAGGTAATCAAATCCTGTCCATATGTACATACCTGAAACATGAGGATACTTTAGTAATTCTCGTACACTTTCTTCGTGTATAGATCCCCACGGAGCGCTTACATGGTCATAAGCTGATACAGTAAGATCTTTATTGCCGAAGGCTGAACGAGTTCTGCCTCTTACCGGCCACCTCCTGATACTATCGAAAGGATAAAGGTCATAATACCCGCGGGTTTCCAGGGCTGATGTACTTTCAGTTATAATTAATGGCTTACCGGGATACTCTTGCAGATATTTACCCCATTGCTGGTGATGGTAATTGAAGCCAATGATATCAAGTACACCAGATTGAATGATTTGATTGGAAGTCGAAACATCATTATTAGCGGTCGTAACAGGGCGGGTAGGATCAAGGGATTTAACAATACCAACTAATTCCCTTGCAATGCTACGACCGGTAGTATCCCCTTTCTTTTCATCTCCTCTTTGTTCAGGTATCTCGTTGCCCACACTCCAGATAAAGATGCTTGGATGATTACGATCTCTTCTTACAAAATCAGCAAGATCCAGGGAATGCCATTGATTCCAGTCGAGATGATAATCAAATCGTGTTTTTGGTTTAGCCCACATATCGAACGATTCATCCATAACAATAAAACCCATACGGTCTGCCAGATCCAGCAATTCAGGTGCAGGTGGATTATGAGATGTACGAATACCATTGCATCCCATTGCTTTAAGTATTTGTAATTGGCGCTCAAGTGCACGATTGTTGACTGCTGCACCTAAAGCGCCTAAATCATGGTGATCACATACGCCGAGAATCTTTACCGGTTTATTATTAAGTATAAATCCCTTTTCACGATCAAAAAGGAAAGATCTTATTCCAAAGGTAGTTTCATAGCTATCTAGAATATTTGCCCCTATCCTAAGCTCAGAAACAGCTTTATAGAGTGAGGGTTTATCTAATGACCATAAATCAGGAGATAAGATCTTAATATTCTGGACAGTCTCTTTAATGGCAGGCCCACTAACCTCCGCGACTTTTTTACCTGAAGGATTATATATAGAAGTAATTAATATAGGTGCAACACCTTCTTTAGGACTAACAATATTCGTTACAATATCAATGGTTGCTTCGCTGTTGGAAACAGAAGGAGTCGTGATAAACGTACCCCAATGATCAATGTGGGTGGGGGTTAATTTGGTAAGCCAAACATGTCGATAAATTCCTGAGCCACTATACCATCTGGAATTTGGCTGTTTAGAGTTATCAACTTTTACAGCAATAACATTTTTCTGGTTGCCATACAATATATATGGAGTAAGATCATAGCGAAAAGAAATATATCCGTAGGGCCTCACACCCAGTGAATGACCATTGATGAACACTTCACTATTACGATATACCCCATCAAAATCAATAAACAACTGTTTCACTTTTTCGGAGGCAGGCAGTGTGAATGTTTTCCGGTACCAACCTATACCTCCCGGTAATGCGCCGCCTCCTGTTCCTGCAGGAGCATTCTTACTGAATTCACCTTCAACACTCCAGTCATGTGGCAGATCAAGTAAACGCCACCTACTGTCATCATATCCAGGATCACTAAACATGTCGGAACTATCCAGTTTAAATCTCCAGCCATCATCAAACTTTACCCGGTTCTTATGTTGAGCATAGCTATAACCACAAAGCACCAGCAATAAAATGAACAGGATTATCTTTTTCATAAGCATCTATTTGGTAAGACGTAACATAAGGATATCATGTGGAGGAAGAACAGACTTAAGAGCTTTTTTAGTGTCCCCAATTTGTTTTTTAGTCCATAAATCCTGCACCTTGTATGTTGTTGCGGTCGTATTCAAATAAGTATTGGATAGTTCATCATTAATATTTTCTTCGGACCAGTTGAAACTTATAGCCTTAGGAGTACTACTTCTATTTACAAAAGCAACAGCCCAATTATTATTTGAAAGAGGTCTAAACCATGTTTGCACACTATCCTGCACCCGGTATTTAAATCCCTGGATACCAAGAGGATCCTGGTCAACGGCGATTACTTCTTTATTGGTTAATACCTTCTTTGTTTGCTCTGACATCTTTCGGAGGTCATTCCCAGCCATTAACGGGGCAGCCATCATCGCCCATAAAGAAAAATGTGTTCTGTTTTCAACTTCTGTGAGACCATTACCAACTTCCAGCATATCGGGGTCATTCCAATGATTAGGCCCCGCATACTTACGTAATGTATCCTGCATGTCGACAATGGTCATTACGCCGTTGGCGTGCCAGCTACCATAAGATTTAATCCCATCAAATTGAGCTGTAATGTCACCTGTTGTACGCCATAATTGCCCCACAGGAGCAGCCCATACCCACGGCTTATTACTTCCCCATTCACATAAGCTAAAGATAATAGGTTGACCTGCTGTTTTCAATGCTTTGCTCATAGTAGTATAAGCTTCAGGAGCATTAATTCCTTCTGAATTACACCAGTCAAATTTTAAATAGTCAATTCCCAGAGATGCATAAAAACGAGCATCCTGGTATTCAAATCCCCTTGTGCCCGGGTAACCTGCACAGGTTTTTGTGCCGGCACAATTGTAAAGGCCGAATTTCAATCCCTTTGAATGAACATAATCTATAACTGCTTTGAGCCCATTAGGGAATTTTATGGGATCAGGAATCAAATCACCTGATTTCGGATCTCTCTGCATAGCCATCCATCCATCATCCAGCACCAGGTATTGGTACCCGGCATCTTTCATCCCTGAATTCAACATAACATCAGCAATGTCTTTAACCAGCTGCTCATTTATATTAGTTTGAAATGTGTTCCAGCTATTCCAACCCATAGGTGGTGTCGGAGCGAGGTTCTCAAATTTCTGAGCTATAGACCTGCTACTCATAAGTACAAAAAGTATAAACAAGATTTTCTTCATGGTATGCTATTATCAATGGGCATTCTTATTTATCAATTATCATATATGCTACGGAACGTGCAGGCATAGAAACTTTGATGCCACCTGTAGTATTTGTTGAATATGGTTTGAGGGAAGAGTATTCTGCAGCAGGACCACCTGAGATCTCAGTAGGACCATGTCCATTCACAAAAACCTTACGAGAAAATTCACCATTATCTGTACCGCCCGTCAATGTATACCAGTAGTAGCGGCTACCTGGCTTCCAGTGCTCAAAACTCACTAAAACAGTCTGTGGATTAGTGGAGGTATTTACCAGGATAACACCCTTTTCACCGGAACTAAACGAAGATGGATAAGAAATAATATTCCCGATTGCAGATGAACTTAACAGTCGGTCACCTATCATTTTTTGAAAATAATACATGTAGTAAAATGTTGGCCGTGGATTCCACTTACTAATACCTGGTTCATCCCCGATATTGAACAAGCCATGATCATTACCACTACTCCATCCATTGGCTAAATCCCAACGACTTGTTTCACCATACTTGTTCTTAATAGCTTCACCCAATAATATAGCCGCATGCATACCATTAATGAAAGATACTTGCTGCATTGACCCTTGAGATGTAATGTTCCATTCAGTAAGAGCAATCGGCTTTATGATTGCACCGGCATTGCTAATACTTGTCTTCACATAATTGATCATTGAAATGGTATTGGTAGTCGCCGTATTCAGAATAACATCTGCTGTAGCATTTGTTTGATAGGGAGTGTAATAACTGTGAATAATATAAAAGTCAGGCTTATTCGCTATGTTAGTTAATACTCCATAATTCCATTGTTTGTCTGTTGAATTCTGCCAGGTGTCAGGTTCTTTTTCGAGGATGTATGCGCCTATGTATATAGTCTTTCCAATTTCCTGTGCTGCCTTTTTCATAGAATCAACAAAGACTTTAACATGCTGACCGTACAAAGCACCGGTGATAATGGCAGGTTGACCATCTTTATTCTTGGTAGGGTCAATTCTAAAACCTGCTTCCCATGTACCATTACATTCATTGCCAATTTCCCAATATTTAGTGCGCCCATTATCATAACGTACCCAATCAGCAGCCAAATGTGCTGCGGTGGCAACCGGGTTAGCACTTGTACCATAGCGTGCATAACCATAGTTGACAGTGATCATACCTTCATTCCCTGTCTGTTGTAGCATGTTGTAGTAATTGTCTACCGACATGGTCCACGATTCAGTGTTCTTTCCGAACCAGAAGCCTGAAGGAGTTTTTGCTCCATTAGCATCCACGAGTGAATCGGGAGCATCCGGTGGTTTTTGCCCTTTAGGTGCGTTCCATAAATAAACATCACTCAAACTCCCACCTGGAAAACGAATCACATTAGGCTTAAGATTTCTTAAATGATTCATTAACGGAACTTCAGTAACCATTTGTGTCATCCATACATTCGCATTCTGGCCTGCAATTGAGGTAGGAACTTTAGTGATAATGGTAGAAGCATCCACTGTCACAAACACATTTGCAGGTGTGACAGGAGCGGTTGTATCAATGTATGAAGGAATTGTAAAATTCTTAGGAGCCCAATTATCCAGAAAAAATCCTATGGTGTTTTCAACAGGAGGATCCACAGGAGTAACTGGTGTTGTACCCGAAGTGTCTGTACCATTACCTCCTCCTGACGGAGACACAGGTGCTTTATTACAACTTAAAACAATGCAGCAAATTATGGTCAGAATACAAGTTAATAGAAAAGAGTTATGATCTTTCATTTTTCATGGTTAGTTTATTTCCTTTATAAACAACATTGTTGTTTGTAAGTGTAAAACCAAGAGAACCTGTTTGGTTTTTACTTATCCAATGAACATTGAATACCTTGTTTTGCAGCATACCCGGGTAACTTCCCTGCCTGTCACCTATGACCAGTGTTTTTGTTGCTTCGTAATAATATAAAGGAATGGTGGTATGTTCTCCTTTTTCGTAATTGTAAGTGGTATCAGCATCTTCATATAAGTTGAACAGCGCATCCTTACCTGCATAAACAAATAACTGTATAGTATCTGCCGGTTTCTCTGATGTATATTCCAGTTCAGGTCCGAAAGGAATAATTGATCCCTCTTTCACAAAAACAGGGATGCGGTTGTAAGGGGCATCTGCAGTAATCTGCTCTCCACCTGTAAAGTACTTACCGGTATAGAGGTCATACCATCCTGCGGTGGAAGGCAGGTAAATGCTTCTCTGCCTTTGACCATATTTATAAACCGGGTTAATTAGAAGAGATGGACCAAACAGGAATTGATCGTTTATATCAGACGCTTTCTTGTCTGAAGGAAAGTCCATCATCAGTCCCCTCATTATAGAGTAATCATTAAAATAGGTTTTAGCGGATAATGAATAGATATATGGCAATAAGCGGTACCTGAGTTTATCATAATATAACATGCTTTGGTAAGCCGTATCGAATTCATTGGATACATTGTATATTTCCCTGAATGGATATTGACCATGAACCCTAAACAGGGGACAGAAAGCTCCGAACTGGTACCATCTCGTCATCTGCTCCTTCCATTCTTTTGCATCTTCCGGTTTAGGGTTTTCATAGCGACGTTCCACAGCAAAACCACCGATATCCATAGTCCAATAGGGAAGCCCGGACATTGAGTAGTTCACACCTGCCGCCACCTGGTTAATCATATCATGCCATCTTGCTGCGATATCACCACTCCAGACGGCAGCCGCATATCGTTGTGACCCGGCATAAGCAGAACGCGTTAAAAGGAATACCCTTTTATTAGGGTCTTCTGTACGCTGTCCCTCGTAGATAGCTTTTGCGTTTACCAAAGGGTATGCATTAAAATATTTGGTAGCGGAACCAATAGCATTTGGGAACATGAGATTCTTACGATGTTGAATAGAGAGATTAGAATGAATGTCAGGTTCAGGGGCATCCATCCACCACGCATCTATACCCTTTGAAAACAGGTGTTGGTTAATAAGGTTCCAGAATGCATTATTGGCTGCAGGATTGAAGGCATCATAAAAAGTAGAAGTATAACCCAACCAATCTTTCCGGTTTTCCTCGATGTTTCGTGTCAGCAGGTATCCATTACTTTTAAACT
>JBLNAY010000319.1:0-4371 GCA_050259715.1 Candidatus Dadabacteria bacterium | reverse complement strand
AAAATAACACCTGCCTTATCACCATTATTAATAGCCGAAAAGATCAGGACCGAGGCTATCTCAATTATTGTATCCTTTTTTGTAGTGACATTAGTTCCAAACAAAGAGCTGGCACTAACATCAAGCAGTAACATTACCGTCAGTTCACGTTCTTCCTCAAACACCTTACTATAAGGATGACCAAAACGGGCAGACACATTCCAGTCTATAAACCGAATATCATCACCTGCGGCATACTCCCTCACTTCCTTAAATGACATGCCTCGTCCTTTGAAAGCACTGTGGTATTCACCGGTGAACAAATTCGCTGTTATGATCTTACTCCTGATCTCCAGCTGCCGCACTTTCTTTAATATTTCTTTGGTTGTTGGCATCAGGGTAGGTGAACGGCTTTAATTATTTCATCTATAATGTTCTCAGTTGTAATGTTCTCGGCTTCTGCCTCATAAGTCAGTCCAATGCGGTGACGCAATACACTATAGGCAATGCTCCGCACATCCTCGGGAGTAACATATCCCCGGCCATTTAAAAATGCCTGTGCTTTGGAAGCAACCGCTAATCCTATACTCCCTCTTGGTGAAACACCATAAGAAATTAAAGGTTTCAGACCATCTAATTTAAACTTCGATGGGTATCGTGTTGCAAATACAAGTTCCAGTAGATACCGCTCAACTTTTTCATCTATATAAACCTGGCGTACCAACTTTCTTGCTTCTGTTATCTCGTAAATTGCCAGCACGGGGTTTACCGTAGGAAAACCTGCGGCTTCTACATTTTGTCTTATGATCAGTTGCTCTTCACTCATGGATGGATACGTAACAATCACTTTCATCAGGAACCTGTCAACCTGTGCTTCCGGTAATGGGTAGGTACCTTCCTGCTCGAGCGGATTCTGAGTCGCCAGGACAAGAAAGGGTTCATCCAACTTATAAGTTGTATCTCCAATAGTGATCTGCCTTTCCTGCATTGCTTCCAGCAAGGCACTTTGCACCTTTGCAGGTGCCCTGTTGATCTCATCCGCCAACAGGAAGTTGGTGAAAATGGGCCCTTTACGCACCACAAACTCATTGCGCTGCTGGTTATATATCATAGTACCAATAACATCAGCAGGAAGAAGGTCGGGGGTAAACTGTATCCTCATGAACTTGGCATGGATCGCCTGTGAGAGTGATTTAATCGCTAAAGTCTTTGCCAGCCCCGGTATACCTTCAAGTAAAATGTGTCCATTTGCCAGAAGTGCAATAATGAGGTGTTCCAACATTTTCTCCTGCCCTATTATAGCTTTAGACAACTCAGCTAAAAGTTTCTGCTTCAGATTGTACCGGTCTTTAATAAGCTCTGTCAGGTGATTGATCTCTTGTGTTGATGCCATTCTTATGTTTCGTTTTGCAGGTGAAGCAAATTTTCTGCCTAAATAGATGAACTGCCTTATACAACAGCTCCCTTCGTTTTATTTATACTGCTTTTAGCAAAATACTCTTACTTATGAGAGATATTTCGCAACTATTGGTAACCTTCTACCTACACCAAACGCTTTGCAACTCACTCTCAGTATAGGACAAAACTGGTTCCTTTTATATTCATTCATATTTACCAGCCGTAATACTCTCGACACAAGCGCCGCATCATATCCCTGTGCAATGATCTCTTTCGGACCTTGTCTCAATTCTATATACTGATATAGTATCCTGTCCAGTATATGATAATCAGGCAGGCTGTCCGAGTCTTTTTGGCCGGGTCTTAATTCAGCAGAAGGTTCCTTTTCTATTATATTATTTGGAATAATCTCTTTATCACGGTTGATGTACCTGGCCAATGCATATACCTGCATTTTGTAAAGATCACCTAATACACTTAACCCACCTGCCATATCTCCATAAAGAGTTCCATAGCCGGTTGCCAGCTCACTTTTGTTGGAGGTATTCAACAATATGTAATTGAATTTGTTAGCTACAGCCATCAGCAGGTTACCTCGGCTGCGGCTCTGTATATTTTCTTCGGCCACATTAAAAGGCAGGTCTTTAAATAACGGCCTTAATGTAGAAAGGAAGCTATTGTAAACATCCTTGATAGCTACAACATCATACTGGTTACCCAGATTCTTACTGAGTGCTTCTGCATCTGTTACGGAATGGGAAGAAGAATATTCTGATGGCATCAACAATACATGTACGTTTTCTTTACCTAATGCTTCAACCGCCAGGGCCTGCACCACTGCGCTGTCTATACCGCCACTCGCACCAAGAGTCGCTTTTTTAAATCCCATCTTATAGAAGTAATCCCTGATACCCAATACCAGGGCACACCATATTTCATGAATATTCTTTTCAGCAACTATATACTCAATAATATCTATATCCCTGCCTACTTCATTGGCGGAATAATAATATTTATGTGCAACAGGCGGTTCTTCCTTTTTAAGGGACAACTCCTCCAAGTCTACGAGAGCGTAATCCTCTTCGAAATACTTCATTTGCTTTACAATCTGCCCATTGATATCACAAACAAGGCTGCCACCGTCAAAGATGATGTCTGTCTGTGCGCCAACATTGTTGCAGTATAACATAGGAATCTTATATTTCGCCACTGTGGCTTCCACAATACTAGTGCGCACTGTATCCTGTGCATAGTTGTAAGGCGAGGCTGATATATTAAGCATTACATCCGGTTTCTCCTTTACCAGCATTTCCATTGGTGAGATGCGGTACAAAGGATTATCTCCTAGGTTCCAGATGTCTTCACATATAGTCACTGCTAATTTCTTTCCCTTGAACTCCATGCATTTCCATTCGAAGGCTGATTCGAAATAGCGGTTCTCATCAAACACATCATAGGTGGGTAACAATGTCTTATGAATTTCCGACTTCACTTCTTTTTCATATAACAGGAAAGCAGCATTAAAAAGATCCTTTCCTTCTTTACGGGGATTCCATGCCGGGCTGCCAATCAATACCCCGATTTGATCAGCATGTTCCTTAATGCGATCTACGGTTTCATAACATTGCTTAATGAAGTCATTGAACTCAAGAAAATCACGTGGAGGATAACCGCATATACAGAGTTCAGTAAACATTACCAGGTCAGCTCCTGCATCCTTCGCCATCCCAATAGCCTGTATGATCTTATCAGCATTCGACTGAAAATTGCCTATATGATAATTTTGCTGAGCTAAGAATATCTTCATCTGTCAAAGGTATTTATCAAAGAATGTTCCAGCACATTTATCCTTTACAGATACGACCAGGTGTCAAGGCTTTGCATAATTACTCCATGTAAGAACTACTTAATTGATTTTTAATTAAGTAGAATAGCAGATAAATTTGACCTCATACATTTACCATTAGTAGTGATAGCCGTTGTTTTTTCTTTTATTTGTTGGAGTAAACACAACATGAGACTGTTTTTAGCTGTTCTATTTGCGGGTATATTGGCCCTTGGTTGTAAGAACAACAAGGGTTTTCCTGATGTATCAAAGATTAAGGCAGACGTTCAGATCAAACGATTTGACAAGGATTTCTTTGCTATAGATACCAATCATTTAGCTGCCACTGTAGGATCGGTAAGAAGTAAGTATCCTTCTTTTCTTCCCATCTACTTCGAGTATTTTTCCCCGATTGATTATATGGTTCGTGAGCAGGGAATGTCATATGAACGGGCAGTGACCGAATACTATCGCAATATGAGATCCTTATTCGATTCTGTTCAATTACGTTTCCCTACGCTGAGCTCTTTGGATAAGGACCTTGAAACACACTTTAAATATGTGAAGTATTACTTCCCGGATTTTAAAATCCCGGCAGTACTTACTTCGGTCGAAAGTCTGAATCCTGAGAACCCACTGGAGATCTATGGAACTACCTACTATCATGACACCCTCGTAATAAGCCTGCAGATGTTTATGGGAAAGAACTTCCCTGTATATGACCCGGAACAATACCCTGAATACCTGAGAAAAAGATTTGAAAAACAATATATTGTTCCCAACAGCATACGGGCTATCAGTTCTGATATTTACCCCGATAGCAGCGAAGGCGCTCCCATGATAGAACAAATGATTGAAAAAGGAAAACAATGGTACCTGATGAGCAAGTTCATGCCCGAATCACCCGATTCATTAATTACTGGTTATACCGGAAATCAAACAGAATGGTGTAAGAGCAATGAAGGCATGATCTGGGCCACAATAAACCAAAATGAAAATCTATATTCCATCGATCAATCAACAGTACAAACTTATATAGGACAAGCCCCTTTCACTCAAACCCTTCCGCACGGTAATTCGGGAGAGGGAGCACCTGGTAACATCGGTCAATGGCTTGGCTGGCGCATCATTCAATCATATGCGGAGAAGAATCCTCGTCTTTCCATACA
>JBLNAY010000318.1:0-5403 GCA_050259715.1 Candidatus Dadabacteria bacterium | reverse complement strand
CAAACCTCTATCCGGCAGTGGCGCAAGAGGTATGATGATAGATACGATGAAAGCACATGGAACTGATTCTTTCGCAGGCCGGCTGGCTTGTATTTTACAAGGCTCCTCTGATACAACATTCTATGTTATAGCAGTGTATTTTGGTGCTGTTTCTATAAGAGACACGAGGTATTCCGTTTGGGCTATGTTGCTTGCTGACCTTGTGGGGATACTTACTTCGATTGCTTTATGTTATATGTTTTTTGGCACAAGTCTTTAATAACGCACCAGAAACTAAATTCTTATAAAAAAAAGAGACGGACAATTGTCCGTCTCTACAACTTTCATTTATTTATAAGAATTACCAACCAGGATTTTGCGTCAGATCAACCCCAGCTGTTTTATAAAGAGTAATTTGATCCAGGGGAAGTGGTTCGAGGTAATATTTAGGATCATATGTTCTTTGAGTGGCTGCACTTGGTGCCGGAATAATATATCCTGCTGTTGCTCCGTTCTCAATGTTAACGGTTGATCCCGGCCATTCTGATTTAACTATCCATGCTCCGCGATTAATGTCTTTAAACAACTGGGTATCCGTATACTCCAGTTTCTTCCAACGTTTCAGGTCATCAAGTCTGAAACCTTCAAACATTAACTCAATCCTTCTTTCTCTCCTGATTTCCCAAATCATTGCAGGTACTGTAGGATCTCTTTTTGGATCGTCATAGACAACACCATTTACAGCTGGCTGCCCGCCAATTACCTGGAGTTTTGGCATTGCAATACCAGGCCGAGCTCTCAATACATTGATTGATTTATCCAGATCAGCCTGTGTAAGAGTTCCCAATTCGGCCGTTGCTTCTGCATAATTCAGAAGGACTTCACCATACCGAAGAACGGGAGCGTCTGTTGTATTCGTATTGCTGTTACCGTCCGGAAGATCTTTAAGGGCATCATTGTAAAACTTGCGAACAGCATAACCTGAAGTAGAGTAATTAGAAGTTACACCACTTATCCGCAGATCAGGAGCAATGGTTTCATACAAACGTGCGTCCCTATCCGTCATTACGTTAGTAATTGTTTTGTCTCCTTTATACAAAGGTGAAACGGATATGGGCAATCCGTCTTTCGCAAGGTAAGCTTCGATAGCGTCTTTGGAAGGTCCGGTTTGGGGCTCTTTATTTACATAGCTATGAAGACTATGGGTAAGAATACCTGTTTCATAGCGGCGGTAAAGCATAATCTCTTTCTTGCCATTGAGATCAACAGAATTGAATACACTCCTGAAGTTATCAGTAATGGTGTACTTAGCAGATTTGATTACTTCGTTGGCTGACCACTGTGCTGCAGTTAAATATTCCGTTGCCTTCGCCTGGTTAACATTATGATATTTTAATAATGTACCATAATATAAAAACACGCGGGACATAAATCCAAGAACGACATTTTTATTTACCGTAAGTCCGTCATTACCATCACTTACCCGAACGTTATTAGCAGCATAAGTAAAGTCTGCCAACATGCTGTCCAATACAAGAATTCGGGAATCTCTTGGTTTATATAATTCCGGATCGTTTGCATCAGTAATTTCACGTCCGTACCACGGTACGTCACCAAACCTCTTCACAAGGTCATTGTATTCGAGTGCCCTGAAGAATCGACCAACGCCTGTCCAATGCTTCTTAGCTTCATCACTCATAGGTACTGTTTGCACCCTGTCGATGAAGATGTTTGCTTTTCTAACCCATGCGAAGGTCCAACCACCACCAGAGGAGGGAACCACTCTTGTAAAAGGAGTAGGAGTAGAAGGAGCAAAATCGTCATTCAGGCTTTGGCCGGAAAAGAATTTACCCCAGGTATAACTGGAGCCATAACCGTCAAAATAAGCAGGGTAAAAGCCCCAGGCAAATGTCCTTACATTAGTCTCATTATTCCAATAAGACTCATCTACCAATGTATCCAGAGGTAGTCGCTCGAGGAATTCTTTCTTACAACCAGCGGTTAAAAGAATCGAAGAGAGGAGCGAAAAATATAATAGTTTTTTCATAATAATATTTTACAAGGTTACTTGAATTCCAAAAGAATAAACTTTACGATATGGATAAACACGTCCATATGTAGCTCCATCATTTAATCCTGCGGATGTGTAATCAATTTCAGGATCAATAGGAATGGATACATTGTCTATAGTGAAAAGATTCTCACCGCTCACATAAAGGCGTGTACTCTTCAATTTAATCTTTTGAGTAAGACTGGTAGGCAGAGTATAACCAAAATTCAAGTTTTTAAGCCGTGTATATGCCAGATTCAACATATACTTTGTTTGTGGCAAAAAGTTCCTGGTGGCATTGGACTGAAGTTGATCTGTTGGCCTTGGATAAAAAGCATTGGGATTAGATTCTGTCCAATAATCCAATTGGTGAGCATACCATGCTTCTCCTATCCTAAATCCAGGTATGAATACAGGACCATTAGCCCAGTAGTCTCTCTTGCCAACCCCCTGGAAAAACATATTAATGTCAAAGCCTTTATATGCTGCCCCCAATCTAATTCCATACTGATATCTAGGAGTGGAATTACCAATGATCTTCTGGTCTCCCGGATCGGTAACAGTATTTGTTCCAATGTCTATTTTCTCATCACCATTTAAATCCTGGTATTTGATATCTCCAGGGCCATAGAAGAAGGTGGAAGTTTCCCATCGTGTTTGAGTGGCAACTCCTTTTTTCATCACATATTTACCACCAACAAGAATCAGGTTTCCATTAGCATCTGTTTCAAAATCGTCTTTAGTGAAAAACCTATCGGTAACATACCCCCAGATTTCTCCAAGTTTTCTACCTTCATAGTTGGAGCTGATTAATTTCGTTGTATTCGCTGCAAACTTTGAGATTGTTTCCTGGAAGTCGGAGAGCACTCCGGTAATATTGAAATTTAAGCCATTGGCAAACGTATGGTTCCAATCAGCAGTAAATTCCCAACCTTTGGTTTGAAGTTCTCCATAATTTCTTACAGGAGCACCAGTTCCAAGTGAACTCGGGACTGTTATACCGGCTGTGATCATGTCACTTGTGGTCCTGTTGTACCAATCAAAGGTTAACCCTACTTTATTTTTAAATAACCTGGCATCTGCACCGAAGTCAAGTGTCGTAACTCTTTCCCAGGTAAGATCAGGTGAAACTAGCCCTGGAGTTCCAACGGTCAACATATTATTCGTACCAATTACCCAATTGGAAGCGGATGAACTCATAACACTCAGGAATCTATTTCCACCAACAGCCTGGTTTCCAATAGAACCCCAGGAACCTCTTAATTTAAGTGAGGACAGAATTGGTTTTGTGAAATCCATGAATTGTTCATCAGACAGCTTATATCCCACAGAGAAAGATGGGAAGAATGCCCATTGTTTGTTTAATGGGAAACTGGAAGATCCATCGTATCTACCGTTTAACTCTAAAAGATATTTGTCTTTGAACGCATAGTTTATCCTTCCAAAATATCCGAGGGTTGCCCAATGACCGCGTGTGTTACTCGCGTATTGGTCTCCGGTCGCTAGCCTTGGCTCACCCATATCTGGATTTAATAAAGATCTTCTTTCTGTTGATTGAGACCAGTATTGATATAATTCTACATCAGTACCTGCAGTGAGTTTAAAATCATGATTGCCGACATCCTTTAGATAAGTTGCATATGCTTTAACCGTGTTTCTTTCATTCCAATCTGAATTATATATGGCTCTATCATATGTAGCAGAAGTGTATGGACCATAAACCAGGCTTCCGCCTCCTGACCAAAAATCCCATGCAGAAACACTTCCACCGGTTTGATGTTCATGGCCATTATTAATTCCATAAGTATAATCGGCATCAACAGTGAGACCAGGTAAAAGTTTGAATGTTCCGCCTAATTGCATACGTGCAATCGTATTTTCCTGCGGAGTCATCTTTGCCTGTTGAACTTCAGTTAATGCACTTCTGAATGGTTTACCTTGGTAGGTACCATATGGGTAGTATGCCTGCCAGCGGGTTAAATAATACCATGGATCGTAGGTTTCACTTGAAAAATAATAGGGTCTCAAACGGGTAGCTTTTGCTAAGATAATTTTGGTGCGTGCATCTAACCAGTTCGTTACACTTGAAGTAACACCCAGGTTTACATTAAACCTTTCAAATTCATCTGGGTTCACTTTTAGCACACCTTTTTGGCCAAGATATCCGAGACCAATGCTATATCCCGTTTTAGGACTAGAACCACTTATGGTGAGATTATGATTTTGTTGTGGAGAATAATCTCTCAGGTATAAATCTAATGGATCAAAGGTCCGGTAAAAGTATAGGCGATTACTTCTTATTTCAAAGTCTCTTCCGAGTTCCATTTCAGGCCCTAGATTTTGTCCACCATACTGAGTTTGCCAATCGCGCATCCTTTGAATTGCCTGGTCATCCAGGTAAAGTCCAACTGCTCCGAAATAGGTGGTATTCGGGTTGTTGCGTTTATATGCCAATAGTGCCATTTCACCTCCTTCAGGTCCCGGTGCTACTCTAGGCATTTGAATTGGTCTACTCCATGAGAAGTTATTAGTGTATGATATTTTACTTCCTTCTGTTCCTTTCTTTCCATTTTTTGTAGTAATTAGAATTACTCCCCATGCCGCGCGTGTACCATAGATCGAAGTAGAGGCAGCATCTTTTAAAACAGATATGGATTCCACATCATCAGGATTTATCATTCTTAAATCCGGTAATTCCACGTTATCTACTAAAATAAGCGGTTGGGCACCAGGTCCGTTTAAAGAACCACTTAAACCTCTCAATCTAATGGCGGGGTTAGTACCAATATCTCCGCTCGGAGTAGTAATGGTTAAACCTGGTACCACTCCCTGTAAACCACGACCGAGATCAGTTAATGGACGGGATTGAAGTGTTTTTTTCACATCAACTGTTGATACCGCGCCGGTTAGATTGGCTCTTTTTTGAGTACCGTAACCTACCACCACAACATCTTCAAGTGTATTGCTTTTGGCAGGAGCCAGCCTTATGGTGATGTTGCTTCTGTCCCGGATCACATGTTCCAGGGTTGTATAACCAACATGTGAAAACAAGAGGGATTGACCTGGTTGAACAGCAATTGAAAAACGGCCTTGTCCATCTGTAACCACTGCATTACTGGTGCCTTTCAAAGCTACAGTAACTCCTACCAGTGGAGTTCCATCTTCTTCGCTGGCAACAGTTCCCGATACAGTTCTCTCCTGGGCTAAAACTGAAAAGGATAATAGTAGCAGCCCAAGATTGAGCAAGGCTAATTGAATAATTCTTCTCATAATAAGTGTTTTATAATTTTCTAATAAATAGTGCTCATAGGAATGGATGTGTCAATTTATTCAAATGCAACTCACCGTTATAAAATTCTGATCCCCAGTTCAGC